>JAEZHY010000086.1 GCA_023416335.1 Pseudomonadota bacterium
CGCTATGCTGTGAGATGTGGCCCGGCAACACCACCGACGTAAAGACGCTGATCCCGGTTGTGAAAAGAATCAAGGCTCGTTTCAATGTATCTAACTTCTGTATTGTCGCCGACCGGGGCATGATCAGCAAAGAGACAATGAAGGAGTTCGATGATTCCAAAAACAAGGTCCCCTACATTCTGGGAGTCCGAATGCGCAATGTCAAAGTAGTGCATGAGAAGGTTCTCTCAGATCAACGGGAATTCCGGGAGATTCGTCCGGAGGGGAAGTCCTCCAAGGCACCTTCCCCGCTGCAGGTAAAGGAGGTGCGCGTAGACGGAAGACGATACATCGTGTGCCTCAATCCGAAGCAGGCAAGGAAGGATCGGGCCGACCGCGAGGCCATTGTGACATCCCTCGAAGAGCAACTAAAAAAAGGAGACAAAAGCCTGGTAGGCAGCTACATCAAAAGCGAGAAGGGCGCCTTTTCCATTGACCGGCAAAAGATCGAGGCGGAAGCCCGTTTTGACGGCAAATGGGTACTCACCACCAATACCAAGCTCAGTGCGGATAAAGCGGCCCTGAAATACAAGGAACTTTGGATGGTGGAGCATACTTTTCGGAGCATGAAATCGCTTCTTGAGACCCGGCCGATCCATCATCGCCTGGATGAAACCATAAGGGGACACGTCTTTTGCAGCTTCCTTGCCCTGGTGCTCAAAAAGGAACTCTACCGGCGCATGGAGGATTCCAGACACAGCTTCGAATGGGCCGACATCAAGCAGGACTTAAAAGCCCTGACAAAGACGGTAATCGAAGAGGACGGAAAACGCTTTGCCGTCCGCAGCCAATGCAGGGGCACCTGCGGAAAGGTCTTCCAGTCTGTTGGCGTTGCAATCCCCCCAACGATCCGGGAAATCTAAGATGTCAAAGAACAGAAAATGTAGTGCCAAAAATCCTGGGGGCACATCTAACATATTGACATTACGGAATTAGTTTATGCGTACTGTAGAAGTTGAGCCAAAGGTTCTGGAAGGTCTTCTTGCTGAGAGGTTTTTCAGTTCCGATGTGGGGCGAGCGCTTTTTCTCACCGTCCTTCAGAGATTGATGGTATGCGGCTCGGACCGGTTCTGCGACAAATTGCGAAGGACTACTTCGACAAAGGGGCTGATGAGATCGAGCTTCATCTTCTCCACCGCGCTATGGCCATTCTCGGAGAAGAGAATCGAAGATGTGATCTACTTCAATCTAGCAGACTTCGGCTATCTAATTGCCGCTAATCCGTTGGAACGTACCCGCTCTATTCGTGCCATCTTGTTTGCTCTTGCCTCAGTTCTGGCTTCCCAAAAGACCTGACTGGAGTTCCGAGGGTCGTGACGGAAGCATATTTTACGGCGCTCAAACACTTGAAACAAATCGGAATACGCAGGGAAGAGCTTTTTCAAAACAAGATTATCCCTACTTGAAAAACACATCTTTTATGATGCGCTGCGATTCCGTCCCTGATCTAAGAGGGGAGATGAAAAGTTCCCCGGGGATACGGACAGGTCTTTGAAAACCGAATAGCTGGATACCTTCTGCTGAGCGGGCAGGGGAGCGGCAGACTGCGCTCACGGACTCGTGTCGCAACCGACCCGGGCCTGAGTCCATCCCCTGGAACAAACTTCATCGGGCCAGCCGGACGTCCTTCGGATCAGGCCCATCGGGCCGGCTGGACGGTGGGCACCCGAAAAAACCGGGTGCCCACCCTACCGCTCAGCATGTTTTATTCGGGCGCATGGCGCTGTCGGGAAACCGCGCCATAACGGAGGGGACATCGGTCACGACTGCAATTGTTTTTTCGTGATTTTCGTTCCTCCTGCTCATCCCAAAGCGATGGGTTGCGCTCCGAGACTGTGTCGTCACCGACCGTAGTTGGGTTGGTTTTCATCGACAACACGACACAGTCTCTCCGCTTCACCCATCCGACTATGTGACCTCATCCTATTGTGTTCTTTCGTGTATTTCGTGGTTAAGGGTTTTGTTTTTCAATTTTGGTTACGGCTATGCTGCGCTAAGCATTTCGTGTTTTTCATAAGGAATATGGAGCCACAGTTTAAGTACCGAAATCAACCGCCCCACATCCACGGGCTTGCTGATGTAGTCCGATGCTCCTGCTTCGAAGCACTTCTCGCGGTCTCCCTTCATGGCCTTCGCGGTCAGAGCGACAACAGGCAGGTTGGCATATCGCTCGTTGCGGCGGATGATCCGTGTAGTCTCAAAGCCGTCCATTTCCGGCATCATGATATCCATCAGCACCAGGTCGGTATCGGGGGCGGCCTCCAGGGCCGCGATGCCGTCCTTTCCATTTTTTGCGAACTTGACCTTGATCCCGTGGGTTTCGAGAACGCTGGCAAGGGCGAAGACATTCCTTATATCGTCATCCACAATGAGGACCTTCTTCCCGGCAAGGGTAGAAGTGGATTCACGGATTTCCCTGATCAACCGCCGGCTGTCCTTGGGGAGGCTTGCCTCATTCCGGTGCAGGAAAATCGTGGTCTCATCGAGCAAACGGGCCTGGGAATCGGCATATTTGATGATGATTGTGTTGGAGAACTTATCGAGTTCTTCGGCTTGCCCTCTGGGGCTGTAGACGATCACTGGCAGATCGCGCACTCCAAGCTCGGTTGTCATTCTTTCCAGAAGGTCGCTGCTATTCATATCGGGGAGGTCCGGATCGAGCACCACGCAGTCGAATCGGCGACCTCTGAGTTCTTCCAGCGCTTGATAGCCATTTTCCACGACTGTGGTCTGCACGTCGCCATCGCCGACAAGGCGCATGATTTCGTCTCGCTTCTCTTTGTTGTTTTCTACAATGAGAAGCTGTCCGGAATCTCGCTCCAGAAAATTCTCAATTGCTGAAAAGACGTTATCAAGGGACTGTTTGTCCACAGGTTTGCTCAGGTAGCCGAGCACTCCATTGTGGAGAGCCCTTTTGCGTTCCTCCAAAACCGTTATGACGTAGACAGGAATGTGCCTCAGGTCAGAATGGCCCTTCAAATGCTCAAGGATAGTCCATCCGTCCATTCCGGGAAGCTTGATATCCAGAATGATTGCATCGGGCTTGAACTCATGGGCCAGGGCAAGTCCGGTATCGCCCCTGACGGCCATGATGGCCTTAAAGCCTCGTTCACGCGACAAGTCTCTGAGAATAGACGTAAGGTTCTCATCATCTTCGATAATGAGCACTACCCTGTCGCCTTCCCTGATCTCATACCGGTTGTCGATGGTCTCATACATCGTTGGGATATCAGCCCCCACCGCACGATCCGTATCGGCGTGCACATCGGATGCATCGACTGCCGCAGTTTCCAGGAAAGGTGCTGAAACCTTGGCTCCCTGCAACTGAGAACCTTGTACCATAGGCCGTGCGGGGATCGCAGCGGACACCGGCACGTAGCGCGCGGGCATGTAAAATGTAAACGTGCTGCCGATACCTTCCTCACTTAGAAGGTGTATCTCACCGCCCAGAAGCCGTGCAATTTCACGGCTGATCGTAAGCCCCAAACCTGTTCCGCCGAACTTGCGGCCGGCAGTTGCATCAACCTGTTCGAATGCCTCCCAGATGATTTTTTGTTTCTCTTTTGGAATTCCGATTCCAGTGTCTTTCACACTGAAAGCAACAACCTGGTCTGCATGCCTGAGTGACAGGCTCTCGAACTGAACTTCGGGCTCAGGAGACCTAATTTCCAGGGTTACCCAACCCTTTTCGGTGAATTTGAAGGCATTGGACAAAAGGTTTTTCAGGACCTGTTCCAGCCGGTGCCTGTCCGTTCTGATCAAAGGGGGAAGATCCTCCGCGATCCTGACCTCAAAATTCAGCCCCTTCTGTTCGGCCAGCTGCCGGAAGGCCGCTTCGAAGTAAGCACGTATTTCGGATGGAGGGAAGGCCGCGACGTCCACTTCCATCCTGCCGGCCTCGATCTTTGAAAGGTCGAGTATTTCGTTTATGAGGGAGAGCAGGTCCACCGCGCTCGAGTGGACGGTCTGCACGTACTCGATCTGTTTGCTCGTAAGGTTATTATCCCTGTTCTCGCCAAGGAGCCCGGAGAGGAGGAGCAGACTGTTCAGCGGCGTCCTCAACTCATGGGACATATTGGCAAGGAACTCGGATTTGTACCTGGAAGTGATGGCTAGTTGCTCGGCTTTCTCCTCAAGCGAAGCCTGCGTCAATTCGAGTTCACTATTTTTGATCTCGACCATTTGCTTTTGTTCTTCGAGCCGTTTCGCTTTATCTTCCAGTTCATCGTTGGCTTTTCTCAACTCCTCCTGTTGAGCCTGGAGCTGGTCCTGCGAGTGCTTGAGAGCCTGGGCCTGGTCTTCCAGTTCCTTGTTGGAGCGCTTGAGGTCCGACTGTTTTGTCTGCAGCTCTTCGGCGAGCTTCTGCGACTGCTTGAGAAGCTCCTCCGTGCGCATGCTGGCCTGAATCATGTTCAGGACGACCCCGAGACTCTCCATGAGCTGCTCCAGGAAAGCAATGTGTGTTTCGCTGAAGTGCTGGTGGGAAGCAATCTCGACTACCGCCAGAACTCGTCCCTTGAAGACGACGGGAAGCACGATGATGTTTCTCGGTTTGCTGTCACTCAAGCCGGAAGTGATCCTGACGTAATCATCCGGAACGTCGAAAAGGAGGATGGGCTTCTTTTCGAGAGCGCATTGTCCAACCAGCCCTTCGCCGGGAAGCCACATATTGGCGAGGTTTCTTCGCGCCACGTAGGCATAGCTGCTGAGGAGCTTGAGAATTCCCCGAGACTTGTCGGCGCTGCTGGTGTCCATTAGATAGAAAACACCCTGATGCCCATTCACAAGCGGCGTGAGTTCCGACATCACGAGTTGGGCGACAGTCTGCAGGTCCCTTTGGCCGGGGAGCATTCGGGTAAAGCGGGCAAGGTTGGTTTTTAGCCAGTCCTGCTCCTCATTTCGGCGCGTCGTGTCACGCAAGGTGCTGATCATCCGGTTAACGTTATCTTTGAGGTCGGCCACCTCTCCGAAGGCTTCCACTTTGATGGACCGGGAGAGATCGCCCTGGCTCACGGCGGTTGCAACATCCGCGATGGCGCGCACCTGCATGGTGAGGTTTCCGGCGAGTTGGTTAACGTTATCGGTAAGGTCCTTCCAGACTCCCGATACACCTCTCACCTGTGCCTGGCCTCCCAGTTTTCCTTCGGTGCCGACTTCCCTTGCCACTCGAGTGACCTCAGACGCGAAGGCATTGAGCTGGTCAACCATCTTGTTGATGGTGTCCTTGAGTTCTACAATCTCACCCCTTGCCTCGACTGTGATCTTCTGTGAGAGGTCGCCATTGGCGACGGCAATGGTGACCTTGGCAATGTCGCGCACTTGAGAGGTGAGAGCGCCTGCCATGGCATTAACGTTATCGGTGAGATCTTTCCATACGCCGGCAACCCCAAGTACCTGTGCCTGGCCGCCAAGCTTTCCGTCTGTGCCGACTTCCCTCGCCACCCGGGTAACTTCCGAACCGAAAGCATTGAGCTGGTCCACCATCTTGTTGACGGTATTCTTGAGCTGAAGGATTTCGCCTTTAGCCTCTACGGTGATCTTCTGCGAGAGATCGCCGTTAGCAACTGCTGTCGTAACGAGGGCGATGTTTCGAACCTGATCGGTCAGGTTGCTTGCCATCTGGTTGACATTATCGGTAAGGTCCTTCCAGACGCCGGGAACTCCCCGAACGTAGGCCTGGCCGCCGAGCTTCCCTTCCGTGCCGACTTCCCTTGCGACTCGGGTTACTTCCGATGCGAAGGTATTGAGTTGGTCCACCATTCGGTTGATGGTGTCTTTGAGTTCCAGGATTTCACCTTTTGCCTCAACGGTGATTTTTCGCGAAAGGTCCCCGTTTGCAACGGCAGTGGTGACCTTGGCAATATCCCGCACCTGCGACGTCAGACTTCCAGCCATGGCATTAACGTTATCGGTGAGGTCTTTCCATACTCCCGCAACGCCAGGTACTTCGGCCTGGCCGCCGAGCTTTCCACCGGTCCCGACCTCTCGAGCCACGCGCGTGACTTCCGATCCGAACGCATTGAGCTGGTCCACCATTTTGTTGATGGTGTCTTTTAGTTCAAGAATTTCACCGCTTGCCTCGACGGATATTTTTTTGGAAAGATCGCCCAGGGCGACGGCTGTCGTGACCTCTGCAATGTTGCGGACCTGAGAGGTAAGGCTTCCGGCCATGGCATTCACACTGACGGTTAAATTCTTCCACACCCCCGACACTCCGGGCACTTGCGCCTGGCCCCCAAGCTTTCCCTCGGTGCCCACTTCCCAGGCTACACGGGTGACCTCACCGGCGAACGTATTGAGGTTGTCCACCATGCGGTTGATGGTGTCTTTGAGTTCGAGGATCTCACCACTGGCTTTGACGGTGATCTTCTTGGAAAGGTCGCCCTCGGCCACGGCTGTCGTGACTTCAGCTATATTTCGAACCTGGGAGGTAAGACTTCCGGCCATCGCGTTAACACTGTCGGTCAGGTCCTTCCAGACGTCCGATACCCCGGGCATCTCGGCCTGCCCGCCGAGCACTCCCTCGGTGCCGACCTCGCGAGCCACGCGAGTAACTTCGGAAGCAAAGCCGTTGAGCTGGTCCACCATAGCGTTCACGACATTTCCGATTGCAAGGAATTCTCCCTGGAGCGGCCTGCCGTCGATTTCGAGATCCATTTTGCGCGAGAGATCTCCACGCGCAACCGCCGTGAGCACCCGTGCCGTTTCCGCGGTTGGCTGCGCCAGATTGACTATGAGGGAATTGATGGAATCCACTTCAATTTTCCAGCCGCCGCTTACCTCGCCCATCGAGGCACGTTCCGCCATATTTCCTTCCCGGCCAACCACGGTGTTGATCCGAACGAGTTCTCCGGTGATCTGTCCATTGAGGGTAGCTACCTGGTTGAACGCATCGGCGATCTCATTCATCAAGCCGTCTGCGGTATGCTCCAGCCGGACGGAAAAATCGCCGTTTCGTACAGCCATCAACGCAGCCAAAAGCTCGTTCAGCTGAGTTTCGTTTGCTCCCTCTTTACGATTAGCTCTTTGCCGCCGTTCCATGGTCTTCCTGGATCTCCCTTCCCATTCCGTGCCGGCCGGACTGCATCGGAACCATTCTCGAATAATCTTGAACACAGGTGAGTGCGGCAAATCCTGGGCCGGTTTATAATATTATAATATTATCGCTATGCTATGCGAATAAGGGGAATCATTTAATAGTTTGCGGAAAATGGTCGATGACCATGGCAATGTCTGCTTCGATGCACGCCGGGCCGGAGACGGTGGGCTGCCGGGTGGGTCGTGCCGAAAAGAATACATAGGTGTAATCGAAGAATCGATTCGGGAGTTAAATACATGCTTACATCATATCGACTACGATTGGCCGCGGTCCTGATTATGTCTTTTCTGGGAAGTTCGTGTGCAGCACCCGGGGTATCGACTCGCCCGCTCCCGCAGCAACCGGACCTTGCACTGGCACGCCCGATTCATGCAAACATCGTGTTGCTCATGCCGGATGACTTCGAGCGGTACGTGAATACAAACTGGTTGCGTGGGAGAGAAATTCACCTGCAGCTTGGCCGCCAGGCCGCCGACCTGATAGGGGTGCTCTTGCGGAACAATTTCGACCATGTCGGTTTCATCGCCGTAAGAAGCGAACCCGAGGCAATCGACATGATATCCTCAGGCGCCCCGGAGGTGCAGCGATACGACCTGATAGCCGTCCCGAAATTCTCAAGAGTTGATTTCTGGGAAAGGGGCAACGAGTTTGGTTACGAGATCGGTGTATCCCTGGAGTTCTACTCGCCCGATTCGACAAGAGTTGAGACGATTGGAGGCCGCGGTGAATCGAGGACCGGAATTCATTCGGGGTTCTCGCCTCAACAGAGCGCAGGTCTAGCGCTGGCTAATGCCCTGGATGCCGTTAAAGATGGTCTCGAAATGAGGCGACTCTCACTTTCCCAAGGGCGAAGATGAAAACGGGGTAGTGCTTCACTCCGTCAATGGTTTCCGTGAAGTTTTGGGCACAAGTGTCACAAACAGGTGACAGGTTATTGTCAGAAAGATGTTTCACCTGTTTCATTAATCGGGTTTCCTAGCTGGCTAATATATAGCTAACACGTAGGAATTACCCGACTTCTCATTATTCAAAAGTATGGCACAGTAATTGCTCAACTGGCATCTGTGTTCGTGATGTGCCAAAGATTTGTGACACAATGGGGTCTCGAAGATCGGGGGCAGCTCTGAGCGTCGGGCCCGGGCGCATTCCAGGACAGCATCCAAATTGAGTCTGAAAAAGACTGTACTTGTATTTGCTTACGATCCGAGGTTGTTGCTACAGTTGTTGCTATTGCGGGGATCTTCCTTGAACCTCCTGAACATGTTCTGTATGGACGGATTGCATGAGCACCTGCCTTTTCGTAATCGCCCTGCCCAGGCGTTCAGGTTTCTCACCGCCGGAACCCCATCCTCCTCCAGTTATCTGATTAACCTCCGGATATGCCAATACTTTATTATTCCTCCCGGGTCTCTGGGAAGCTTCACATACAGTTCCGAAAAGGACGCGAATCTGGAGCTTCGCAAACGGTCTTATAAGGTCGTCCAGGCGAAGAGATCGCTGGGATCTTAAGCAGGCCCGGTTGTTTGCAGCCTGGGGTGTTTCGCCCGCACAAACGGCACGCGGGGATGCCGGCAGCAAAATTCCCGGCCATCAATGGAAGAATTGCTGCTTTGAACGGGCGAAAGAAGTCGGTCGGCCCGGGGGCTTTATATTCCGGCATTGAAGGCGAATGCGGCAAGTACAGGTATTTGATCATCGATAAGATGCTTTCTCAGGCAGTCTGGAAAGCGATTGATCTATCGGCCGATGTGGACTTTCAAGGGGAAGATTGTGAAGAAGAACAATGTAAACCCGGACTTGTACAGGGAGGTCGAAAGGCTGGGGGCCAGGGACATGGAGGCCTGTATGCAATGCGGCAACTGTGCTTCCGCTTGTCCTTTGTCCGCCGGAGAGAACACGTTTCCTCGAAGGATTTACCGTTACCTGCAGCTCGGTCTGAGAGACAAGCTGCTGGAATCTCCCGAACCCTGGCTATGTTATTATTGCGGTGATTGTAACAACGACTGTCCCCGGGGCGCCGAGCCTGCTGAAACGATGATGGCCACGCGGCGCTGGTTGATGACCCAATATGACTGGACCGGGCTTGCAAAGAAATTCTATACGTCGCCCAAATCGGAGGTGGCTGCATTTCTCGGGATAGCGCTCTTCGTCATCCTGCTTTTTCTGGGTTTACACGGGCCGGTTGTCACCGACCGGGTGGATCTGAACAGTTTTGCGCCGGTGCATTGGGTCCACTTTGGTGACCAGATCATGATCGGCTTCGTCTTCGTGATGCTCTTCTCCAATGCGTTCAACATGTATCGTGGGGTCATGCAGGGGGCGAAGATACCTCTGCATCTGTATTTGACCCAGGCGCCCGTCTTCATTGCAAACTATTTCACGCAAAAACGGTGGAGAAAATGTGGTACCGGACCCGGCAGCGCCTGGTGGAGGCATGTTTTCCTTTTCTCCGGCTGGGTCTCCATGGAAATCCTGGTTATGGTATACCTCTCCGCCTTCCAGACAGATATCGTCCACCCGATCTGGCACCCGACACGCCTTCTGGGCTATTACGCCACCTTTGCCCTGATGTTCGCATCAACCACCATGCTGTACAGTCGGTGGTTCAAGAAGGAACAGAAGCTTCACCGCTACTCGGATTTCACCGATCTGTTCTTCCTGGTGTTGATTTTCGCCATTGCCGTAACAGGGATCACGGTCCACATATTCCGGCTTGCCGGTCTGCCCTTGATGACCTACACCATTTACGTGATTCATGTCGCGATCTGCGTGGGCATGCTCTGCCTGATGATTCCCTTCGGCAAACTCTCACACCTGATGTACAGGCCTCTGGCAATCTTTCTGACAACTCTGAAAGAAAAGGCCCTCCGTGAGTCCCTGGTCGATAATGCCGTTATTCAAAAGGACCTCGGCGAGACCTTCAAAAGCTGCATGCAATGCGGCGCCTGCACGGGAATATGCCCTTGGGGCGAGGTAGTGAGCTACAGTCCCAGAAAGATCCTTCGCAACATAACCCTGGAAACGGCCTCAAACGTATCCGTCGATGAAGCCTCATGGACCTGCGCAACGTGCAACAGCTGCGTCGAGCAATGCCCGCGGGGGATCGGGATATCCGACCTGATAAAGTCCGTCCGCAGGCAGGTCGTCAACGGCGGTTTCCTGCCTGGTTACTTCCAGGCACCGTTGAAGAGTCTCAGAGAGAACGGGAATCCCTGGGAAGGAACGAGGAGCACCCGCCTGGATTGGGCTAAGGGTCTGAAACTACCGGCTTACAACAAAGAACATGAGTACTGCCTGTTCACGTGCTGTACCACTGCGTACGATACAACCGCGGAAAAGGGCAGCATGAAAGCGGGTGTCGCTCTTGTGCGCCTGCTCGAACATGCCGGCGTATCTTACGGGACTATTGGAACGAAAGAGAGCTGCTGCGGTGACATGGCCGACAAGATCGGAGCGGAGACCATTTCAGACGATCTGATCGGGAAAAACAGCGAAATGTTTATCCGGGCCGGAGTCTCCAAGATACTGACCAGCTCTCCTCATTGTCTGAATTCATTCAGCAAGAACTACAAAGTGCTCGGCAATATAGCCAAAGTTCACCACACCGAGCTTTTGGCCGAACTTATTCAGGAAGGCACCATAAAACCTGTAAACAATCTCGATATCAAAGTCACCTACCATGATCCCTGCTATCTCGGCAGACACTCTTCCATATATGACGCGCCCCGCAAAATTCTCGGATCGATACCCGGCGTAAAGCTGCTCGAAATGCAGAATAGCCGGGAGAGGAGTTCCTGCTGTGGTGGAGGCGGCGGGGGGCCATGGAAGGACGGCGCAGGGAAAGACGGCCTCGCAGAGGTTCGGGTCAAAGAGGCCATGGGTACCGGTGCCGAGGTGATTGTCACGGCATGTCCTTACTGTATCCGATCGCTGAACGAGGCCATCGTGAAACTCGGCGTCGGAAACAGGATAAGGGTCCAGGATGTAACGGAACTGCTTCTGCAGTCGGTGGATTTGTCAAATACATCAGTTAAAAGCGGAAACGGCGCTACAAGCTTTTCTCAGGAGGGCGGAAATGTCTGAGCGGATCGGGTTTTTCATCTGCCACTGCGGAATCAACATCGCTTATCGGGTAAGGGTAAAGGAGGTGGCGGCCTACGCGGCAACCTTCCCGGGGGTAGCGGTTGCCAGAGACTATCTGTTTATGTGTTCGGATCCGGGGCAGGCTCTGATCGAAGAGGAAATCAAGAATCATGACCTCACTCGGGTCGTCGTTGCATCGTGCTCGCCACGCATGCATGAAAAAACCTTCCGCGCCGCCTGCGAGAGGGCAGGATTGAATGCCTACCGTGCCTTCCATATGGTATGCGTTCGCGAACATTCATCCTGGGTGACCGAAAGCGAAGATGATGCAACCGCGAAGGCCATCACCATCGTCCGGGCTGGGTTGATGCGGGTCACGAACCAGAGCACGCTCACCCCCAGCAAATTCTCGGTTAATCCGAACACGCTGGTGGTCGGCGGCGGTATCGCCGGCATGCAGGCGGCCCTGGACATTGCAAGCTCCGGAAACCATGTCTACCTCGTCGAACGCCAGCCTACCGTCGGCGGGCACATGCTGCAGTACGACAAGACCTTTCCGACCCTGGACTGCGCGGCCTGTATCGGCACGCCGAAGATGGTGGCCGTCGGGCAGACTAAAAACGTCCACCTGATGACCAACACCGAGGTGGAGAACGTCAACGGGTTTGTCGGCAATTTCAAGGTCGATGTCAATCAGCGCGCCCGCTATGTGAAATCGAACTGTACCGGCTGCGGCGACTGCGCCAAAGTCTGTCCGATCGAGGCCCCGAACGAATGGGACGTCAATACCAAGATGCGCAAGGCCATCTATATTTCGTTCCCGCAGGCCGTACCGGTCCGCTATTCGATCGACAAGAAAGACCGCGCTCCCTGCGTTCAGACCTGCCCGGCGGGCATCAACATTCAGGGGTTCGTGGCGCTGATCAGGGTCGGCAAGTACCAGGAAGCACTGGACCTGATCATGGAAAAGATGCCGCTTCCCGGCTCGCTAGGCCGCGTGTGTCCCGCACCCTGCGAGGGCAAGTGCCGGAGGCAGGAGGCCGATTCCCCGCTTTATATCTCAAAGCTGAAACGGTTTGCCGCTGACATGGTCGATTGGAAGACCCTGCCGGTCCCGGAAATCGAATGGAAGCCCGAAACCGAGAAGGTAGCCATTATCGGCGCGGGTCCCGCGGGACTTTCCGCAGGCTACTTCCTGGCGAAGAAAGGATACCACGCGACCATTTTCGACAAGGCCCCCAAGGCCGGAGGCGTTCTCCGCTATGGTATTCCGGACTACCGGCTGCCGCCCGCGATCCTCGACCAGGAAATCGACTATATCAAGAGGCTGGGAGTAGATATCCAGCTCAACGTTACAATCGGCAGGGACCGTCCGGTCGGCGGCCTCTTCGATGAAGGGTTCAAGGCCGTCTACCTTGCGGCAGGCGCGCCGAAAAACGTGAAGATGAACATCGAGAACGAAGATGCCGACGGCGTCATAGCCGGTATCGATTATCTCAACTTCCTGAATCTGAGAATGTCGGTCAAGACCGGAAAGAAGGTGGTGATCGTCGGCGGCGGCGACGTTGCAATCGACGCATCACGTGAGGCCCTCAGGCAGGGCGCTTCCGAAGTCAAGGTACTCTATCGGCGCAGCAGGGCGGAGATGCCGGCGGTGAAAAGCGAGATCCTCGCCGCCACGGAAGAGGGCATCCAGTTCGAAATGCTGGTGAATCCGATTGCGATCCTGACCGAAAACGGAAAGGTCAGCGGAATTCGCTGCATCAAAAACGAACTCGGCGAGCCGGACAGTTCAGGGAGAAGGAGACCGGTCCCGGTTGCCGGTTCGGAATTCAACATTGAATGCGACATGGTCATCCCGGCAATCGGTCAGCAGGTCAGCTCGCAATTCCTTGAGGGAACCGAAGGAATCCAGATGACCAAACGCGGGACCGTTGCGGCCGATCCGGTAACATACCAGACAAGTTACCAGGGGATCTTTGCGGGCGGCGACGTTTTCACCGGTCCGTCCAACGCCGTCGAAGCCATTGGCGCAGGCCAGCAGGCAGCTGTTTCGATAGAGAAATACCTGCACGGGCAAGCGCTCGAGGAAGGCAGACCCGGCAAACCGTCGGGTTCAAACTGGAGAGGTATTCCCAAAGACCTCAAGCCCATCCCCCGAGCGAAAATGCCGGTCCTCCCGGTGGCAACACGCATAAAAAATTATGATGAAGTCGAGCTGGGATTCAGCGAAGAGCAGGCCAGGACGGAAGCCTCGCGTTGCGTGACCTGCGGCAGTTGCTGCGAGTGCAAGCTCTGCGTCAAGGAGTGCAAGGCGGGTGCGATCGACCACACGATGACCGACCAGAAGGAAACGATCGATGTCGGTTCCATTATCGTCGCCACCGGTTTCGATCCGATGAATCCGTCAAAAATGACCCAGTATGGCTACGGCAAGTTCCGGAATGTTTTCACCAACATCGAATTCGAACGTCTTTCCAACGCGACCGGACCAACAGCCGGCAAGCTCAGGAAACGCGATCTGAAAGATCCGCTGAAGTTCACGGACGCGCCCAAGAGCGTGGCGATCGTCCATTGCGTCGGCAGCCGCGACAAGAATTACCACGAGTACTGTTCGCGGACCTGCTGCATGTACGGCCTCAAGTATGCGCATCTATTGAAGGATAAATGCGGTCACGATACGGAGGTCTACAACTTCTATATCGACATGCGCTGCTTCGGAAAGGGCTACGAGGAATTCTACAAGAAGGTCCAGTCCGAGGGAGTCAAGATGGTCCGCGGCAAGGCCGGGTCCATCACCGAAGACGAGAACGGCATCCTTACCGTCAAAGGTGAAGATACTCTTTCAGGCCGCCTGATCGAGATCAAGGTGGAGATGGTCATCCTCTGTACGGCGATGGAACCCAGGCCGGACGCACCCGACGTCATGCGGAAGTTCGGCATTGGCATCGGCCAGGACGGGTTCTTCCAGGAGGAGCATCCGAAGCTTGCACCCGTGTCCACGCCGACGAGCGGCGTCTTCCTGGCCGGAGGGTGCCAGGGGCCGAAGGATATCCCGGATACGGTCGCCCAGGCGAAGGGTGCCGCCGCGGAATGTCTGGCACTGAGTTCCGCGGGGCAGGTCGAGATCCCGCCCATGATATCCTATATCGATCCCGACGTATGCGTGGGGTGTCAGCTTTGTCTCGGCCTCTGTGCCTATTCGGCAATCGAATTCAACAAGAGTGCCGGGATCAGTGTGGTCAACAGCGCGGTTTGTAAAGGTTGCGGAAGCTGCTCCGGGGCATGTCCAAGCGGTGCCGCCAAAGTGAGACACTTTACCGATAAACAGATATTCGCGGAAATAGACGGGCTTTTACTTAACTAAGGAGTTTTGGAGATGAGCGAGTTCGAACCCAAAATGGTGGCTTTCTTTTGCAACTGGTGCACATTCACCGCGGCGGACCTTGCCGGTACTTCCCGTCTTTCATATCCGCCCAATATCAAGATCGTCAGGGTAATGTGCAGCGGCATGGTCGATCCGAAATACGTCATCAAAGCATTCCTGAACGGCGCGGACGGTGTCCTGATCGGCGGATGTTGGCCCGGGGACTGTCACTACATCAACGGCAACCTGAAGGCACGGCGCCGTGTCGCCCTCCTCACCGAGGTCCTGAAACAGTACGGGATCGGTGAAGAGCGCTTCTGGCTTCGTTGGATTGCCGCCAGTGAGGGAACCATGCTGAGAGAGATCGCAACCGACATGACTGCGAAACTGAAAGAGCTTGGACCGAGCCCTTTGCGGATAATGGGTCAACAAACGGCAGTTTGAAGACGGGGAGATGATTGAAAATGGCTAAATTTGCAAAACTTTCTTTCAAGAAAGACGAATTGAATAAGGAACTTTCCGGGTTTTTCAAAGGCATGCTCGAAAACGGCGCTGTCGAAGCCGTCCTCGTGCCTGTGACTCAAAAGAAGGGCGGAGTTCGGCTGTCGCTCGTTACCTCTGCAGCCCAGACCGCTAATGTGGATCCTTTTGCCCCGATAGCTGCCGTGAGCGGAGCAAGAATCGCTTCCTCGATTACATCCAGGCCGTCCGGCCGCAAAGTGGCGATGGTTCTGCGCCCCTGTGAGATACGGGCCGTGGTCGAACTTGTCAAACTAAAGCAGGTAAATCTCGACGACGTCCTGCTGATAGGGATCGATTGCTTGGGACGGTATGAGAATACCGATTTCACCAAATTCCAGGAAGGCGGCGGGACGTCCGAGTCGTTCTTGGAGAACGCCCAGGCCGGGAAGACCTCCGTGTCGGATTTCGACATCATCGGCGCCTGCAAGGTCTGCGAATTCCCGGCTGCCGAGAATGTCGACATCAAATTGTGTGCAATTGGCGCGGGAAACGGAAACATTTTCATCGAAGCCGTAACACAAAAAGGTGAGGAAGCCCTGACGAAATCCGGCCTGCAGGCGGGTGAAACTCCTGGCGGCAGGGACGAGGCGGTGAAGAAACTGGTTGCGGCGCGTACCGAAGCCAGAGACAAGAAATTTGCCGAATTCCGGGCAGAGATCGACAGCTTCGAAAAACTGGGCGACAAACTCGCAGCCTGCGTCAACTGTTACAATTGCCGCGTTGCCTGCCCGGTTTGCTACTGCAAGGAATGTGTATTCATCACGGATACCTTCCGGCACGGCGGCGAGCAGTTCATGATGTGGGCGGATCAAACCGGCACACTCAAAATGCCGAACGACACCATGTTCTACCATCTCACCCGAATGACCCATATGAGCCTCTTTTGTGTAGGGTGCGGCCAGTGCACGAGCGCATGCCCGAACGGCATTGACCTGATGCCGCTGTTCAGAACGTGTGCCGATAAGACTCAGGCGCGATTCGATTATCAGGCGGGACGATCGCTCGATGAGCAGCAGCCGATGGCTGGGTTTAAATCAGATGAGCTGGTTGAAGTGACCGGTCAAGTCAAATAGGAGTCGTATAATGGCTGAAAACAAGCCGAGAGGCACAGTCCTCGTGGCTGGTGCCGGCATTTCCGGAATCAAGGCGGCCATCGAACTGGCTGAAGCAGGCTACAAGGTTTTGCTGACCGACGATTCTCCTCAGATCGGCGGTATCCTGGCCAAACTTGATTACCAGTTCCCGACGGATCATTGCGGCATGTGCAGGATGCTGCCGCTGGTCGGCCGCGAGTACGCGTCGCAGTACTGCATGCGAAAAAGCCTGTTTCATGAAAACATCGAGATCCTGCCTTTTACCGAGATTGCCTCTGTCCAGGGGGACGCCGGAAACTACAAGGTCGAGCTTCTCAAGAGGGCCCGCCTCGTCGATCCGGCTGTCTGCAACGAGTTGGGCGAATGCATCGGCGTCTGCCCCGTCGAGGTCGATGACGAATTCAACCACGGGCTGACAAAGCGGAAGGCGGTCTACCAGGCCGTCCCTCACAATACACCGAAGATGCTGCTGATCGACAAGCAGGCCTGTACCCGCTGCGGTGAGTGCGTCAAAGTTTGCCCGACCAATGCGATCGACCTGGATGCGAAGGATGAGACTGAAACCAGAGAGGTGCACGCCGTCATCCTGGCTTCGGGTGTGAAGCTCTATAACACCCGGGAGTTTGAAGACGCCAAGTCGTGGGCCGTCTCTCCGGACGTCGTGACCTCGCTTGCCTTTGAGCGAATGATCAGCGGATCGGGCGCATACAACGGCGAAATGATCCGGCGGCCATCCGACGGAAAGCCCGCGAAAAAAATTGCCTGGGTCCAGTGCATGGGATCTCGAAACAGGCGTCAGAAGAGAAATTACTGTTCGTCCATATGCTGCATGTTCGCTCTGAAAGAAGCCGTCCTGGCGAAGGAAAAAGGCGGTCCGGACGTTGAGACCACCATTTTCTACATGGACATGCGGACCTTCGGCAAGGGTTTCCAGCAGTACAGGGACAAGGCCGTTGACGAGCATGGGGTGGAGCTGATCCGCTGCAGGGTGCAGGCCGTCATGCTCAAGCCGGACGGTAATCTGACAATGCGCTACCTCGATCCGGAGACGAACGAGTTCTTCGTGAAGGACTACGACCTGGTGGTGATGTCAACCGGCCAGGTACCCTATGAGACCCATAAGAAATGGGCCGACCTGGTGAATGTTCCCCTGGATTCGAACGGGCTTATTGCCACCGAGCAGCACAGCAGGACCAGGGTTGCAGGTAAGCCGGGTGTGTTTCTATGCGGATCGCTGATGGGACTCACGGACGTGAGCGAGGCGATGAGCAGCGGTATAGCCGCAGCCGGTGAGGCGACCAGGTTCCTGACCACCCTGGGGGTGGAAAAGACGCAGGAGGAAGAAATCCCGGAGCCGTCCGCGCCGCAATGGGACCTGCCTCTGGTTTCGGTTGCCCTTTGCAGATGCGGCGAGAAGCCGGGAGCGGAGGGACTCAATTATGACGTTCTCGCCTCCGAACTCAAACGCTATCCCCGAGTAGGCGATGTCCGCGTCATCGATTCCATCTGCAAGACGGATGGAGAAGCTGCCGTCGTCGACCTCCTGGGCAAGACGAAATGCAACCGGCTGCTGATCGGGGCGTGTCAGCCTTTCATGTATAAACGGAAGCTCAAAAACATAGCCAGGAAGGCTGGATTCAACTCTTCGCTGGTGGAGATATTCGACCTGTTCGGAATAGCCCGGAGAGGCATCGTCGCGGGAGATTGGACTCTTCCGGCGGCGGTGGAAGTCAAGGCGGATATCGAAAAGCTCAAGTATAAACCTGCCCTGGGTGTGAGTTCGTTGCCGATCACCCGAAGCGCCCTCGTCGTGGGCGGCGGTATTGGCGGGATGCAGGCGGCCCTGTCGCTTGCCGATCGCGGCGTGCCGGTTCATCTGTTAGAAAAAGAAGCCAGGCTGGGCGGATATCTCGGCACCGAGGTGGAGCATACGATCGACGGACTGAGCCCTGTCGCTCTGGCCAACGATATGAAACTGAAGGTGTTCGAACATAAGAACATAACGGTCCACCTGAATTGTGAGGTGGAGAATACCGTTGGAACGCTGGGTTCTTTCGAATCGAAACTGCGCTCCACCGAAAGCGGAGAAACCACGTACCTGCATTACGGCGCGGCGGTCCTGGCCACGGGTGCTCATGAGGGCGCCACGACCGAATACGGCTACGGGACCTCGGAGGGCGTACTGACGCAGTCTGAACTGAGGAAGGGACTGGAAACCGGCGACATCGATGTCGGTGAGGTCGAGGACGTCGTAATGGTCCAGTGCGTCGGGTCCCGGCAGGAGGGCGGACGCAGGTACTGCAGCCGCATCTGCTGCATGGAAGCGATCGAAAACGCTCTGAAGATCAAGGAGAAGAACCCGGATGCGAGGGTTTTCATCCTCTACCGCGACGTCATGACGTACGGCTTCTACGAGCGATATTATTCGAACGCGAGGTCGGCCGGGATCATCTTCATGAATTACAGCCTCGACGCCAAACCTGAGGCGGAAATTGTCGATGGAAAGCCGGTCGTAAAGTTCAGGGATCCCGTCCTGAATGAAGACATGGAACTGACGGCGGATATGCTGGTGCTTTCAACCGGCGTCGATCCGGAAGAGTCGAACAAAAAACTTGCGGATGCTTTCAATGTCGATCTGACCGAAGACGGATTTCTGGCCGAGGCGGATTCAAAATGGCGCCCGATAGAGTTCCAGAAGGTCGGACTTTACCTTGCCGGTACGGCCCATTCCCCTATGCCTCTCAAAGGCGTAGTCATGCAGGCCGAGGCTGCCGCCCAGAAGGCCTATAACTACCTGTCGGGCCGTGAGGTCCATTCGGCTGCCGTCGTATCCAGGGTGAAAGACGCCATGTGCATCCGCTGCCAGAGATGCGTAAACATCTGCCCGTATGGAGCCAGGTCGTACAACGACGTGGACAGGTGCATCGATGTCGATGCAGCGGCATGTCAGGCTTGCGGCATGTGTGCTGCCGAATGTCAGAATAATGCGGCCGAAGTTCCGGGATGGAGCGACAAACAGTTGATGGCTGTCATTGATGCAAAGATCATGGACAACCTTCTCTAGTCAACTGTTAACACGAGGTGCTGATCATGGACTTAAAAGAGTCAATCAAGGAATTGTGGAAGGATATCTTGTCAACAGGTAATCTCCACCACTGCTTCAACTGCAGCACATGTGTATCGGGGTGTCCCGCTTCCCATGGTGATCCGCCGCTCCTGGTCAGAAACCTGGCCCGGAAGGTAATCCTGGGACTGGAGGAGGACCTGCTGCAGGACGATACTCCCTGGGCCTGTGTCTCCTGTTCGAGATGCGAGGAAATGTGCCCGCAGAATGTCATGCCTTTCGAGTTGATTCTTGCGATCCGGCAGTGGCAGTGCAGAAACGACGAAACCCGGGTGCCGCCTGCAATCGTGGACATCTGGAAAAGAGGATATACCCAGGCTGTTGGTGTAAACAAGGAACTCCGCGACTCGCTGGGATTGCCTGAGCTGAATACGATAACGAAGAATCAGGAACAGCTGGAGCTGTTTCGTGAAATGCTTATGAAGACTCAGGTAGTGAGTGACAATGACTATATGTTCAGCGCATAAGCGCAGTTCGGCCTGGTTGTTTTAGTCAACGATCACGGGTGAACCGGAAAACATTTGTCAACATTTGACTTTGAGCGGTGATTCCATACAAATAAGGACCTAAGAGATGCAATTATGTTTCTTTCCGGGCTGTAATATACCTGCCGTCCGACCGGATGTGGAGCGGGCAATAAGGGCATCGATGTCTGTTCTTGGCATTGACCTGGTGGACGCTGACAACTACGTCTGCTGTCCGTCGTTCGGTGCCTTCCCGTCAGCCGATGAGGAGGCCTGGATGGCGGCAAGCGGCTGGAACCTTTCCATTGCCGAGCAAAAAGGGTGTGATTTTGTCGTACAGTGCGGCTCATGTTACAGCGTTCTACGCATGGCTCGTGAACATATGTGCCATGATCCCGAGAAGATGGCGCGCGTTAATGAGCTGCTCGAGCCGACCGGGCGCACGGTCACCGGCAAATCGAGAGTACGTCACATCTCTGAGGTCCTGTTCAGGGAGATAGGCCCCGAGAAAATTGCCGCGAACCTCAAGAAGTCCCTGAAGGGGCTCCATTGTGTCGTGCAATATCCCTGTCACACTTTGTTCCCAAGCGAGATCGTGGGGTTCGAGGATTCTCCGAGAGAGCCCAAGGGTATGCGCACATTAGCCGGGGCTCTGGGGGCGACAGTGGATACGTACAGCCGTGAACTGCAATGTTGCGGGGGCGCTGGAGGATTTATGAAAAGCACTCCGGAGCAGGCAATCGAGTTCACGAAGACGAAGTTGGATGCAATACTCGAAGAAACCCAGGCCGATTTTATTGCAGTCTCATGCGGTACCTGCCTGATGCATCTGGAAAGGGTCCAGAACACCCTGAACGATCGGATCGGCGAAAAGAAGTACAAGCTGCCGGTCTTCGATTACAACCAGTTGCTTGCTCTGTGCCTGGGATTCGATCCGAAACAGGTTTCATCTATATGCAACGTTCCCAGGGACTCCGTTTTGAATCGCCTGGTTCCGGTTGATTCGAATGCTTAAGGCCCCCGGTTCGGTTGCGGCGGACTATAAAAACCCAGATTTGAAGGGGGGTGAGGCAATCCGGTTATAGAAAATTGTTTATTAGCTGTATCCGGATGTTACCACAAACAGAATACTTGGAACCAAATCAAAACGAAATGTAAATAAGTCGTAACTCTATAATTGACCTGTTGATTAGCACTTCACATGTAGAATAAGTTCACACTCAAGGGAGCAGTCAAAATCCCTTGACTTACAAGACACTACTATACTATAGTGGTATAATAGTGATAAATGTAAATCAAGGAAGCAACCCCCTGCCTGCTTAGAAACTCGGCCGCACCTTGTGAAACGTTACTGTTGAACACTGTAGGAGGCGATCATGCAGACACTGGAAACAAAAAACAAAGTATACCCCCTCGATGACGATGGCTTCCTGATCAATCCGGAGCAATGGGACAGGGACTTTGCCGAGGCGATGGCTCCCTCGTTGGGAATACCCAGTCTCACTCCTTCTCACTGGAACGTACTGAACTTCATTCGTTCAACTTATCTTCAAACCGATTCAGTTCCGATAGTGCATAAAACCTGCAAGACCCACAATCTGAAAATAAAGCAACTGGAGAGGCTTTTCCCATCCGGTTACCAGCGCGGAGCGTGCAGACTCGCCGGAGTGCCGTCGCTCCACGAGGGCGTGTGCTCGCGTCCTGAGGCAAAGGCCCAGGGTCCGATCGGACGAATCCCGGTGCAGCAGCGTATTTACAGGGTAAACGTACAGGGTTTCCTGGTCGATCCCGGCGAATGGGACGAAGAGTTTGCCGCATGCAAAGCTCATGAGCTGCAAGTACCCGGGCACCTTAGTGAAAAGCACTGGCAAATACTCAGGTATCTTCGCTCGGAATATGACAAAACCGGCGAAATCCCCACCATCTACAGAACATGCGAGTCGACGGGGATCGATATCGACGATCTCGCGGACCTTTTCCCCACCGGCTACCACCGCGGTGCAGCAAAAATAGCCGGACTGCACGATGGGAAAGCGCCGGAGCAGGCAACGATCGCGGCAGGCAGGCATTAGCGGATTTACCTCGGATTGACCTCGCTTTTCAATCCGCGGAAGTAAAGCAGATATCCGCCTGAATGATGCCGGGCGATTTATCGGAATGAAAATGAGGGCGGGTTCAATTTGCGCGGTCCCTGAGGTCTGCGCAAAGGGGCCCGCCCTTTCAGTTTGAGCGAACGCGAAGGGTTCATTCAGCTTTCGCCTACTTGGCATTGATTGCCATCTTTCATCCACTGAGATTTCCTGCCTCATCCCACCGTAAAAAACATTGACAATGTCTTAACGCCCTGTAACCTGTAATCTTTATCACCTGTCATCATATGTCGGACGTTTGCCTCAGCCATAAATAGTCTGTTTACTCCGTCTTCTGGATTCATAAGTAGCACCACATTCCCGGAAGCTGTTCGATATAGGATGAAACTGCGCTCTTGTTTGGAGCAATTAAAAGGGGAACGACGGCGGGGTGGAAGGATGGGTGCAGGTCCATCGTCCCCAACGACTGTCCTCTTGGATAAGGTCCATCGGATTTACTGTAACAGGGTCGTCTTTGACCTGAATAAGATTCCGGAAAGGGAGAATTTGGAAGGATCGGCACAGGCTAAAGACACTATCCAAAGGCCGGCTAATCTCACTTATGCAGTGAATGAAAGCGTCCCACCGGCTACACTGGCCATTCTCGCCCTGGAGCACGTGGCCCTTTTGATAGCGAGTCTAACCGCAACCATATTTTTTGCCCAGGCGATCGGGGCCGGCCCGTCCCTGGCTGAGGCTCTCGTCAATGTAGGTCTCATAGCCGGCGGGGTGGCCTGCATCCTGCAAGCTTTTCCGAAATGGGGCGTCGGTTCCGGGTATTTTTGCCTCCACACGAGTTCATTTGTCTATATTCCGGCGTCGGTCATCGCAGCAGGAGCCGGAGGCCTGCCTCTCGTTTACGGGATGACTGTCCTGGCCGGACTTACCGAAGCGGCTCTGTCACGAGTTGTGACTCGTCTGAGACACCTGTTTCCTCCCGAGGTCTCCGGCGTTGTCGTCGCTACGGTGGGAATTGCACTCGCCCCCTACGCGATCAAATCGCTCGTGGGGATCAGCCGGGAGCATTTTACGCCTGATGGTTATTCAATCGCAGCCGGGCTCATCACGCTGGGCATAATCGTGGGCTTTAACGTATGGTCCAGTGGCGTCCTGAGACTCTATTCCATTCTCATAGGGATCGCTGCCGGCTATCTCTTCTCATTTTTCATGGGAATAATACCGCCCGAGCATCTGGACAGGATCGCCCGGCTCCCTTTCATTGCGCTGCCCCACCTGGAGCACCCGGGGTTCTCATTCGATCCGGGATTCATCCTGCCGTTCGTTCTTGCCGCAATCTGCGCGGCGCTCAAACTCACCGGCGATATCACAAGCTGTCAGAAGATCAACGACGCGGAGTGGAAGAGAGTCGATATGAAATCCGTTGGAGGATCTTTTGTCGCAGACGGTCTAGGCACGTTCATGGCCGGGCTGTTGGGCGGAACCGGACTTGCCTCCTCCTCGTCCAACATCGGGATGTCCTATGCCACCGGAGCCACCAGCAGATACATCGGCTACGCTACCGGCCTGATATTTATATTGCTTGCGTTTATGCCGAAGGCCGCATCGCTGCTCACTCTCATGCCCAGGCCCGTAGTCGGCGCGATCACCATGTACGCCGCCTGTTTCATGATCGTGACCGGCTGGAGCATCGTGATGACGCGCATGCTCGATGCCAGAAAAACATTTGTGACCGGTTTCGCTCTGATCTTGGCGATCAGCGTGGAGACGGTCCCCGAGCTTTATTCGGGAATTCCTCCCGCCCTGAAGCCTGTCTTCGGATCGTCGCTTGCCTTGGCGACGGTGACGGCCATTTCTCTCAACCTGCTGTTCCGGATTGGAATATCATCGAGGTTGGCATTGGAACTTGATGCAAATGGTATGCACCAAACAGAGATTTACGATTTTTTTGAGAAAGCGGGGGAGAGCTGGGGCGCCCGCAGAGAGGTCGTCCATAAAGCGATGGCAGCAATGAGCGAGCTTTACCAATCGATTGTCGCACTCGGTCTGACGGAAAGGCAAATTTCGCTCGTTGCATGCTTCGATGAGTTCAACATCACCCTTGATGTGCGGTACGAAGGTCGGGAAATCCAGTTTTGCTGCACGCGCCCCACGGCGGATGAGATAGTCGATGATGAGGACGCGCTGGTAAAGCTCTCAGGTTTTCTGATCAAGCAGTTTGCCGATTCGATAAAATCGGAAGCAGTCAACGGGCGGTGCAGGGTGCTGCTGCAGTTCGTGCATTGATGATCACCGAAGAAAGGACAACGGTTACGAATCCGCTGGTTTCCAAGCTTTCGGGGGCTGTTGCCCAAACCATTGCGGCAGCCCCGAATGGTTCGCAGAACCCAACCTCGTCATTCCGACCCTTCTCTTCGATCAGGACAAGTTCACATCGGAATCCAGGCTTTGAGGCAGATTAATTGTGAATTCAAGGCCTTAAAAACTCTGGATCCCGGCTTAAAAGCACTGCCGGGATGACGGAATTTGGGGGGCAGGTGAAAAATGTCAAGAAACGAGGTCTATCTCCATTTGGGCAACAGCCCCCTCGGCCCGGGAACACCGTCCCGACAGGCCGGGTGGGTTCGGATTCGTGCTCTCTCGCCTGCCGGCGCCCCTTCCTTTTGACCTATTGCGCTTACGCGCCCGGATAACGAAATCCGTGCCACCATTTTTATAGTGCCTGTACATCCAAGTCTTACCTGTGCTACCAATTTCATTCTTCTAGTCCGCCGCCCATTCCACAACGCTCTTTATTCCATCCGTCGGATGTTCCGTCAGCGCCTTTTGGAAGTCCGCGTGTCCGTAGCGGTTGGTGATCAACTTTTCTACATGACCGGGCCAGCGCAAATGCGCCGTCATGAGATCATCCGCCGCCATTTGGAAATGCCCGCGAGATGCATTGACGCTTCCAGCCAGGATCTGGTTTTTTAATACGAGAGTGCGGACCAGTTCGGCTCCGTCGAGTTTGAGTGGTTTCTCTCCGCCCGGGATTCCTGTGACCATATAGATCCCATTAGTACCGAGCGCTTCGAGGAGATTTAGTTCGAGATAAGCGTTGCCGGTTGCGTCGAAAATGAAGTCCATCGGCTCGACCTTATCTTCCAGTTCCGTCGGGGGGATTTCTTTCCCGTTTATATATTGACCGCCGATAACAGAGAGCCACTTCGGTCTTGCCGAATCGGGCGGAACGATGTCCAGCCCGTAGACTTTGGCGCCGTGCAGGAGAAGGGCGAGGGCAGCAAGAAGTCCGACCGGCCCCAGGCCGGCAACGAGAGTATTGCGGCCGACGAGCCAGTCCGGAGTTGCCGCAGCCGCGGGCAGGCGGGCAAACTGGATGCGCACGGCTTCGTGAATTGCTTTTTCAGCAATTGTGAGTGGTTCCGTGAGAACGCCGATGGATGATATTTTTTCGGGGATTCGGATGACATACTGTTCTTTGTCTACGACGTATTCTGTCTGGTATCCGTCCATGCCCCATATCCCGCGCTCACGATACCTGCCCGTCAGACACATGTCGGAGCGATTCATGAGGCAGGGCAGACACTCGCCGCAGCCCCGGCGCACGGTGAATACGGCGTAGTCTCCTACCCTGACTCGGGTCACGGCCTTCCCGACTTCAACAACCCGCCCCATCATCTCGTGACCTATCACGAGTTGGTCGTGCCCCTCCGGTGCCTTTGCCCGGCCACCCTGTGCTTCCTCACGGTCGGTTCCGCAGATTCCCACCCTGAGCACCTGCATCTTTATCTCATCCGGTCCTGTTATCTGCGGTTCGTCTCGGTCGATGAGGCGAAGGTCTTTTGTGCCCGGCACGAGTGCGATAGCTTTCATTTTCTTTCCTTCCGATGTGCAGCGGCAGGCGTAAAAAGCGTCCCCGCCGGGAACAGCCAGAATCACCGGGAAGGGTGGGTACAAAATGCCCACCCTTCGTCCCATCGCGGGACCGGCCTATCGGAGTTGCCGGACGGTGGGCACCGAAAAGACGCGGTGGCCACCCTAGGCGGCTCCGCTGTTCTTTGAATGTCGGAGATCGACGTCCTCTTTTGAAGATAATGCAGTCTGGTGCGGTCGGGGATTTGTGAGCGGACGCGACCGCAGGAGATAACGAGACGGATATGTAGTTCGGGTTTTGCTTCGGTGAAGGGGAAGAGGCGTGGAACTACATCCCGATCAACTCGCGTATCCTGTCGAGCAGCTCAGGGCGGCCCTGCTGGGTTTCGGCAGAAAATAGTATGAAATCGCCGGGAGATACTCCCATGGATTGAGAGGCGCTCCGGGCAAGAGGGTTCCATTTGGTGCGGGCAAGCTTGTCTATTTTGGTGAGTACGGGGATAGCCGAAATGTTTTTGCTTTTCAGCCACGACCAGAGGCTGAGGTCGTCGGGGGTAGGGGGGTGGCGCGAGTCGATGATGGCGACAACACCTTTGAGATTCGGCCGACTCTGGAGATAGGTCTCTATCATCGGTCCCCAGGTGGCTTTCACCTCCTGAGCGACTTTGGCGTAGCCGTATCCGGGAAGGTCCACGAAGCGGAAAGACCCGTTTATCCTGAAAAAGTTGATGAGCTGGGTCCGCCCCGGGGTGCGGCTGGTGCGGACCAGCTTCCTGCGTTGAACCAGGCAGTTTATGAGGGAGGATTTTCCCACATTGGAACGGCCCGCGAATGCGATTTCCGGCTGATCGCCTTCCGGATACTGGCCGGGATTGGCCGCCGAAGTCATAAACTCGGCCGATTTTATGATCAGCGATTCGTTCAATGCTTAGCCTTCGAAGGGCGTTTTTGGAGATACCGCTCGATGCGGTCCAGCCCCTCAGCGATGTTCTCCAGCGAGTTCGCGTAGCTGAAACGGACGTACCCTTCGGCATTCGTTCCGAAGTCCACTCCTGGTGTTATTCCGACCTTTGCATTTTCCAGGATTTCGAAAGCAAAGGCATAGGAGTCGTCCGTGAAACTGCGCGCATTGGCGAGGACGTAGAATGCCCCGGTCGGCTCGACCGTTATCCCGAAGCCGATCTCACGCAGACGCGGTATCATGAACTGTCTGCGTTTGTTGTACTTGTCGAGCATCTGCCCCACTTCGACCATGACGCTCGGATCGGTGAGGGCCGTATACCCGGCCGCCTGAGCCACGGAATTTGCAGAGATGAAGAAATTCTGAACCATCTTCTGCATCGGCCTGACCATATGCCTCGGTACTATCAGATAGCCGAGCCGCCATCCGGTCATTGCGAAAAGCTTGGAAAAGCCGTTGAAGACGATGCAGTTGTCGGTGAATTCGAGAATCGAACGCGCCCGGCCTTCATAAACGAGGCCATGGTAGATTTCGTCGCTCAATATGAGCCTGCCCATATCGGCTATTTCGGCCATCCGTTCCGGTTCGAGCAGGTTGCCCGTGGGATTTGCGGGCGAGTTGATCAGAATCGCTTTGGTATTGGGCGTGAGTGCGGCCCGGATCGCTTCGGGCCTGTACTGGAACGCGTCCTCTTCGTACACCGGGATCATCTTGGGGACAGCTTCGAGAAAGCGCACGAAGTTTGGATGGCATGCATAGTGCGGATTGGAGAGGATGACTTCCTCCCCGCATTCCAGGATTGTGCTCATTCCCACCAGAAAAGCGGGGGAGGTGCCCGAAGTCACGATCACCTGGTCGGGTTCGATGTTTTTCACCCCGTAGGTTTCGCTGTAGTACCTGCAGATTGCTTCGCGCAGCATCGGCATGCCGAGACTGTGTGTATAATGGGTCTCGCCTCTGATGAGGGCGTCGATTGCGGACTGCTTTACCGCCTCGGGTGTGTTGAAGTCGGGTTCGCCCACTTCAAGGTGGATGACGGATTCGCCGGCGCGCTCCATTTCCTGGGCGCGTTCGAGCACATCCATCACGATAAACGAAGTCATATCCTTAAGTCTTCTACAGATCACAGCTTTTCCTTTCCTTCCGAGCGTCTGAGTTCGCGGCAATGATCCTGAGCATTGAACGGGAACGGGATACTTTCGCTTCTGTGATCATTCCTGACCTGCCATGCGTAAAACTCTTACAAGGACGCGAGAGTCCCAGCTAAATGCCCGGAGGAGGGCTATTCTCTCCCGGGGCCTGTGTCGGATCCGATGCCGGCGGCAGGTTCTTTGCCGCGGGCGGTTCGGCAGACTTGACCGGAATCTTGAGGATAACGGGTTCTCCAGGGACTTCGCTGCCGAGCTGAGTCATCAGGGTGGTTGCCTTGGAGATGCTGTTGACCGCCTGGAGCTGGATAACGAAAACCTTTCCGAGCACCTGATGCTTAAGGGGCTTTATGATTGCGTGATAGCCCCTTTCCCGGAGGTTTTTTCTGAACTCTTCCGCCTTGTCTTTATCTACGAAGGAGCCGAGTTGCACGATGTATTTGAAAGTCGGAGCGGCTGGAGCTTCGGCCACTGTCACAGTACCGGTCTGATGCTGATCGGCGGGTGCGCCGGGTGCGGGTTGCGCCTGTACTTCAGCCGGGGCAGGCTGAGCAGGGACCTCACTCGAGGCCGGTGCCGGTTTGGGCGCGGGTTCCGGAGTGCGTACGGGTTCCAGCCTGGACATCGGTTCCTGCGGATTCAGAACGGGCTGCATCTTTACGACCGGTGAGGCACTCTTTGGGGCCGGTTTTTTCTGAACTTCCCCGTGGGAGATGACTTCCACATCGGTGGGAGGCAGAGTCAAAGCCGACTCGGACTGCACTCTCTGGTGGGTAATTCCCCGGAGCTTTTCGAGGTATTTTCTGGCTTCGTCCGCCATACTCGTATTGGGTGCTATCCTCCCCACACGGCTCAGGGAAAAGATAGCCGCTTCCATGTCGCCTGCCTGATAACTCATAACGCCATACCGCAAATGCGCTTCCGCAAGGTTCGGAGCGGATGCCACCGCCTTGCCGTATGCATGCCGCGCCTCGTCACCCCGTTTCTTGTTTTCGAGGATCTGTCCTATGCGGTACCATGCCATTCCATAGCTGGGGTCGAATTTAACCGCCTGTTGATAATAGTCGAGGGCCCTGTCGGGATCGCTCTTTCCTTCGAAAAGCCGCCCCAGGTTGTATGCCGGAAGTTGCGGAGTCTGATAGAAAGGATTCTCCAGCGCCCTCGTAAAAGATTCCTGGGCAAGTTCGATCTGGCCTCGTTCCGCGTAAACAGTGCCGATCGCGTTCTGCGCCTCGGGATAATCCGGCTTGATTTTCAAAGCGTTCTGAAAAAATGAGATTGCTTTATTGCCGATCTGCCGCTGATTGTAGGCGAGACCGAGATCGTACTGAATCACGGCATCTCCGGGCTTTTTCTGATCGGCCTCGGTCAGGAATTTCAGGGCGTTGGCGGTATCGCCCGCAGACAGGTATTTTTCACCCATTTCCTGGAGTTGCCTTGCAGAATAGCTGGGAGGGCCCGAGGGGGTCGTGGCGCAGCCCGTGAGGGCGAACACGATCGCGACTAACAACAAGAGGTCGGCACGTCTCATGATACCTCAGATCACCTTGTTCAGTGAGTATTCGATAATACCTTCCGCGCCCCTGCTGATCAAGTTGGGGATGAGTTCGCGGACTTCGTTCTTGGAGACCACCGTTTCCACTGAGAGCCACTCGGACTGGTACAGGTTGGCAACAGTCGGAGCGTTCAGACTGGGGAGAATGGCGATCACGTCTTCGATCTTCTCTTTCGGCACGTTCATCTTGAGGGCCACGAGACCTTCAGCGCGAAGGGCCCCCTGGAGCAGGAGGGAGATGTGCTCGATTTTCTTGCGCTTCCAGGGCTCGTTCCAGGCATCGATATTTGCGATGAGCTGCGTATTGGACTGCATCAGTTCTTTTACGATGCGAAGTCCGTTGGCGCGCATGGTCGAACCGGTTTCGGTCACTTCAACGATCGCGTCGCATAAGCCTGAGATTACCTTGGCTTCCGTTGCTCCCCATGAGAACTCGACGTTCACTTTTATTCCCTGGGTGCTGAAATAGCGCCTGGTGAAATTGACCAGTTCGGTGGAAATCTTCTTGCCTTCGAGGTCTTTCTCTTCTTTTATCGGGGAATCCATTGGGACGGCCAGCACCCATCGGGCGGGCCTCTGGCTCACTTTCGAATAGATGAGGTCGGTAACGACGTGTATCTGTGAGTCGTTTTCCATGATCCAGTCACGTCCGGTGAGTCCGGCATCGAAGGTGCCGCTTTCAACATAACGGGACATTTCCTGGGCGCGACAGATCGAGCAACTGATGCACGGATCGTTTATTTCAGGAAAGTAGTTTCTGTCTGAAAGGGAAATTCGCCAGCCGGATTGCTGGAAAAGCCTGATAGTGGATTCCTGAAGGCTTCCCTTGGGGATGCCCAGCATGAGTTGCTTCACTTTTTGTATACCTCCCTGGGATCGAACACGGGTTCCCCCCGCGTCTCGAAGCGACCGTCACAATAGAATCGATAGAAGCAGCTCTCATGGCCCGTGTGGCAGGCAGCCCCCCCTATCTGGTCGACTTTTAACAGTATGGTGTCGGAATCGCAGTCGATGGAAATTTCGCGAACGACCTGCACATTCCCCGATTCCTCGCCCTTCATCCAGAGCTTCTGTCTCGACCTGCTCCAATAATGGGCTTTCCCGGTCTCGAGGGTCTTTTGCCAGGCCAGATCGTTCATATAGGCCAGCATGAGTACTTTCCCGCTCTCGGCACTCTGCACGATGGCGGGAAGCAAACCGCTTTGTTTACTGAAATCAGGTCCCAATGTCAATGTTCCTGCTGTTTGTGGTTTCGGGTTCACCACGCCGGGCTGCGAGTTGCCCGCACGCTGCGCTTATTTCGTTTCCGCGGCTTTTGCGGATTATGGCAGTAAGCTGCGCTTTAAGCAAGACTTCCTGAAAAGCCAGGATCCTTTGCTCGGATGGAGTACCAAAAGGCGACCCCGGGTGAGGGTTGAACGGAATGAGATTTACCTTTGCCCGGACGCCGTTGAGTATTCTGACCAGGTCCCGGGCCTGGGCGGGGCTGTCGTTGACGCCGTCCAGTAATATGTATTCGAAAGTGATTCGCTTTCTGGGCGCGAGAGGGTACTCGCGGCAGGTGCGCATGAGTTCCGGCAGGGGGTATTTCCGGTTGATCGGCATCAGTTCATTGCGCAGTGCATCGTTGGATGCATGGAGGCTGACGGCCAGATTGACGGGACTGTCCTTGCCGAGTTGCCGCATCTGGGGAACCAGGCCGGCGGTGGAGAGCGTTACTCTCCGGTGTGAAAATGCGAGCCCGTTCTGGTCGGTGATAATATTGACAGCCCGGATTACCGAGTCGTAGTTTGCCAGCGGCTCACCCATGCCCATCAGGACAAGACTCGTAATGCGGGAATCCAGCGCAGGGTCGCGCATTATCAGACAGACCTGGTCAACGATTTCCGCGGTATCCAGGTTGCGCTTGAATCCCATACTCCCGGTCAGGCAGAACTTGCATCCCAGGGCGCAGCCAGCCTGACTCGAGATGCAGATGGTCGACCTGGGCGGATCGGGAATCACGACGGATTCGATGAAGTTGCCGTCATGGAGGCGAAAGAGGTACTTGGCCGTTCCGTCGGACGCTTTATCGACCTGAACAACAGAGAGCGCGTCCAGGGAGCATCCGAATTCGAGCTGGTCCCGAAAGCTCCGGCTCAAGTCGGTGCATTCGCTCCAGGAAGATATGTTCCTGGCGTAAAGATGCCGAAAAAGCTGCCGCGCGCGAAAGGGCCTTTCCCCGAGTGTCTGGACCCAGGCCTCGAGTTCGTCCGCTGTGAAATTTTTTATGAAAACCGGTTTCATGCTGAACTTTTGCTATTTTTTTGAGAAATATCGATCGGAAGTCCGATCCTGGAGAAATATCTGATTATAGCGCCTTGGGTCGGTGGAGTCATACAATTTATAGCCCTGCTCCCGGCAGTCATTGCACGCCTTGCGTGGAATCTGTATGGCGAATATCCTTCTTCCGCCGTCGGTTTCGGAGTCGATTGTGACGAAACCGCTGCAATCCGGGCAGATCCTCACTGTTTCATGCTGGGTCTCGAGAATCTGATCGGTATCGTAAAAGATATTCCGATCGCGCCGTGAGAATTTTTCACCGGCGCGATTGCGCTCCCGGATATCCGGTCCGTCCCTCCAGACCTTTAGCGCCTCATCCACCACTCTGCCGATATGGCGTGTAATATCCGGTCCCTGGCGTATCCGGTCGGGCTGGTAGTCGGGTTCGTGAATGTGGCTGTAGTCGAGGCCCGCCATTGCCATAATAATGCCGGTATTGACGTAGGGCAGGGCGCCTTCGATCGAATACCCCCCTTCCAGAACGGCTATGTGCGGTTTCAACCGGCTGGTCAATTCGGCATAGCCGTGGGCCGAGAAATTCATGTTGGTGATCGGGTCGGAGTAATGGTTGTCCTGCCCCGCGGAGTTCACGATGAGGTCGGGTTTGAACTCATCGAGAATGGGCAGTATGGCGTTTTCGAGCACAAAGAGAAACCCCTCTTCCGAAGTCCTGGGCGGAAGGGGCAGGTTGATCGTCGTCCCGACCGCGGTCGGGCCTCCCATCTCGAAATGAAACCCCGATCCCGGGTACAGGGTGCGGCCGTCCTGGTGGACGGATATGAAGAGTGTGTCGGGATCGTGCCAGTAAATGTCCTGAGTGCCGTCGCCGTGGTGGCAGTCGGTATCGACGATCGCCACGCGGTTGACCCCGTAGGTCTGGCGCAGGTACTCGATCATCACCGCTTCGATATTGATGTTGCAAAAGCCCCTCGCTCCATGGACCACCCGCATCGCATGATGGCCCGGTGGGCGTACCAGCGCAAACCCGCGTTCGATATTCTTTTCGAGCACCTGGATGCCGATGGTTTTAGCCCCGCCGGCACTGATGAGGTGCGATTCGGTGGTGACCCGTTCTTCGTTCGGAACGCAGAAATGGACACGCCGGATGTCTTCGAACGTGGCCAGGTCGGGCTTGAATTCCACGATTCCGTCTATGTCGAGGATGCCCTCCTCGAAAACCTGGTCCTGAGTATAAAGCAGCCGCTCCTCACGCTCCGGATGCGTCGGGCTGATAGCCCAATCGAAAGCGGGAAAGAACACCAGGCCTGTTTTCGTTTTGGTCGAGAGCATTTTAGTGCCTCAATTAAGGTTCAACATAATTCAGTTCACATCGAGAGATGGGTGGGTGCAGCGGAGCGCAACCCATCGTTCTTAAGGGCAGACCACGAAAATTTACCGCATGACCGGATGGTGGGCACGGTGAGGCCTCAATGCTGTTGCTTTAATGACCCCGTCCTGGTGAGCCAAGTATTTTGGACAGCACGTACCGGATACTATCCGGCCTGCCGGGGCGGGCTTCCCAAGGCGGACCTTGGGAACCAGCGGCTATTTCCTTAAGCAATAACATTGCGGTGAAGCCTGTGCCCATCCCTACACTGCCCACCGTTCACATTCTCCCGGCAATCGGAACAAATTGGTTCCGTTCAAACGGTCCCCGGCAAGGGGCAGTAATTGAAAATCGAATCGGCAATCTCGCGGTATCTTCCGATCAGCCCCGGTTTGACCTGGACTTTGACCCGGATGTTCTTTCCGGCCGTATGGAAGTCCCGGACCATATTGAACTGGATGTCTTCGACGACTTCCATTTCGAGTTCCGACTCTTCTGCTCCCGCCTTGAGTGATTTTTTCCGGAGAAGATCGAAGGCCAGGGCGATTGTCTTTTCCCTGTTGAAGTCCCTTCCGACCTGCTGGAAATACCCTTCTTCGGGCGCAACTGCCATGCCGCGTTCCGTATCGGCAAAAAGAGCGACCTCGCTGGTGCTTTTAGCCAGGCCGGCTCCGATTGCGTTCGCCACGTGCCAGAGCGGAACCGCGTGCACGTTGAGGCTGGTGAGTTGAGCAAGTCGGAAAGCGAAAAATGGGGCAGGGCCGCCGAGCACGAGAATCTGTTTTGGCTCAACTTTATATCCTGAAAGAAGTTCCCGAACCGTGTAAACGGGTTTGCTGTTGATGCCGGCAATCATTTTTTCGGCCGCGGAGAGTATCTTTCGGCAGGCCAGGTCGAAAACGCGATCCGCGGTCTCTTCGAGAGAGAGCCTGAGCCTGGCTGCTATGGGCTCCAGTCCGAGACGAGAGGCTTCGACATCGCCCCCCCTGGCTTTCCCGAGCACGAAAAGGGCGTCGGTCGGCGTCGGCTGCGGACCGCCATAGGCCATTGCCGGTCCCTGCCGGTCCGGCCCGATTTTCAGTTCTCCGTCCACGACCCTGACGACACTGTCTCCACCGAGGCCGATCGACTGGGTCCGCAGCGAGCGTATGAGTGTCTTGAAGCCGCCGATTTCGCCTCCGAGGGGTTCGAGCAGCGGGATCCGGCGAACGAGAACTGCCATGTCCGTCGTGGTTCCTCCGATGTCCAGCACAAGCGTATCTTCAGCCTCATCGGCAAAGAGCAGGGATCCCATCACGCTCGCGGCCGGCCCGGACAGAATGGTCTGTCCCGGCGCATCGAGGGATGCATCGAGACTCATCGTCCCCCCATCGGCTTTGAGAACGAAGATGGGGATATCGAGTCCCTTCTTTCTGAGCGAATCTCTCACGGCTTCGAAAAAATGTTTGTGAATCGGGTGCACTGCGGCGTTCAGGTAAGCCGTTGCGATCCGGCGGGGAAAGTTCAGATTGCCGGAAATGCGGTGTCCGAGAACAATATTGTCGAAAGACCTGCCGAGGATCTCGGCGATCTTGATTTCATGTTTGGGGTTTCTGATCGAGAACTTGGAAACCACCCCCACCTGCCGGACACCTTGAGACAAAAAACGAGTAGCAATTGTTTCGATCTCACGGGGCTCGATGGGCTTGACTTCCCTTCCGCGGTGGTCGATCGAACCCGACACGGTGCTATAGAAAGGACCGGTCCGGAATGCTGCCGGATCGATTCCCGGTCCGGCCGATACGATCATCCCGGTCCCGGGGAGCTTGCCTTCGGCAATAGCGTTGGTTGTCAGGGTAGTGCTGAGAACGGCCCGGCGGATCTTCTGAGAGGGCACGTCCTTTGTGACCATGTCCAGTGCGGTCCGGACACATTCGAAGAGGTTGGAATGATCGGTTGGAACTTTGGCGTGCTTCAGGATGCTGTCTTCGCCGATCAGAACGACATCCGTGTGGGTCCCGCCCACATCGAGTCC
>JAEZHY010000104.1 GCA_023416335.1 Pseudomonadota bacterium
AGACTGAATTGAACGATGGGTTCCGGGAGGCAGCGGGTTTTGATTCCTGGAGGTTGACGATATGCAAACCATTCTGGTCGTGGATGATGAAAAGGTCATTAGAGACGGCTGCTGCCGCCTTCTGGGCATCGAGGGATACAGGGTCCTTACGGCTGAAAACGGACGGGATGCGCTGGATTTACTGTCGGCCGAGAACATAGACCTTGTCCTCTGCGATCTCGTGATGCCGGTAATGGGTGCTTTCGAGGTCCTCGAAAAGGTCAGCTCCGATTATCCCGACCTTCCGCTCGTCATCATCACCGGACACGGTACAGTCGCCACTGCGGTGGAGGCCATGAAGCTCGGGGCCTGCGATTTCGTGACCAAGCCTTTCCGAGCCGATCATCTCGTCCTCATAGCGAAAAGGGCACTGGAGAAGCGCGATCTCGAACGCCGCGCGCGTGAACTCCAGGAAGCGCAGCGCAGAAACCTCTACGACCTCACGATGGAGAAAAGCCGCGTCAGAACGATTGTGAATTGCATGGCCGACGGTGTCCTGGTGACCAACCGCGACCTGGAAATCGTTCTCTACAACCCGGCCCTGCTCAGGCTCCTTGAGCTGTCTCCGCCTGCCATGAATTCGCCTGCTCTGCTCGACATTGTCGGGGATGAAGAACTGGTGCAGGGGCTGAAATCGATTCTCCGACCCGGCAACGGAGAGACCGGCTTCATCTCGCGAGAGATCGGTAGAGGCGACAGATGCCTGCACGCCGTGTCCGCTCCCGTCCCGGGCCTGGAGAACGAAGTCCTCGGTACGGTCACGGTCTTTCAGGATGTCACGGTCTTCAAACAGCTGGACGAAATGAAATCCAACTTCGTCCAGATGGTTTCTCATGAATTGCGCTCGCCGCTGGCGTCCATCAAGCAGTTGCTCAAAGTCGTCCTCGACGGGCTTGCCGGTGGGTTGTCGGAAAAGCAGAAAGATCTGCTCGGCCGATCCCGGGTCAAAATCGAAAGTCTGCTCTGCCTCATAAACGATCTTCTGGACGTGGCAAAAATCGAAAGCTGCCATGGATTTCAACAGCAGGCCCCGCTCGACCTCCTGGAGGTGCTCGATCGTACGATCGGCCTGATGAAGCCTCGGGCCGAAAATCAGAATATCGAACTCCGCCTGGAAACAACGGGCAAAATTCCCCCGATCGTGGCTGACCCCGGAAACATGGAGGAACTTTTCTCAAACCTGCTCAGCAACGCCGTCAATTACTCCCCCGACGGGGGGGAGGTCGTTGTGCGCGTCGATTTACAAGAAGGTTTTCTCAGTGTGGAAGTATGCGATTCCGGGATCGGGATCGACCCGGAGGAAGTACCCAGGATCTTCGATAAATTCTATCGCGTCAAGCATCCCCGAACGCGGCAGGTTACGGGGACCGGCCTCGGTCTTGCGATCGTGAAGGGAATAGTCGAATCGCACCGCGGGGCCATAGAGGTGGACAGCAGGCCGGGCGCAGGCAGTACTTTTCGCGTCCTCCTGCCCGCAGTCGGGTAGATCGGGCAGTGTCGCTCAACCAACGTTTCTTTAGGAGGTTTGGAATGGACAGGAAGTATGTGTTGATCGTCGATGATGACCCGGACATGGTGGAAACCGTATGCATGATGCTGGAGAACAAAGGCTTCGAAGTGGGAAAAGCCTACGACGGCATAGAAGCGGAGGAATCGATCAGGCAAAGGCGGCCCGACCTGTTGGTGCTCGATGTCATGATGCCGCGTAAGAACGGATACGTTCTTTGCTCGGAACTCAAGAATAACCAAGATACCAGAAGCATCCCCATAATCCTGCTCACGGCCGTGGGCGAGGCGGTCCCTTCGACTACCTATTCGCATGCGGAAGGGATGTCCACCGAGGCGGAAGATTACATCTCCAAACCGGTTGAAACCCGGGATCTGATCGAGTCGATCGAGAGATTGCTCGTCTAGGACGGGAAACGGCCTGATGCCCAGAACAAGACTTGGAGGCATTAAGGTTTTCGAAAACCGGGCGTTCCTGTCGTGGTCCGGCGGGCGCCCGGAAGCACTGGGGCAACTCTGCGCTCACATGGCGGCCGACAGGCACAATATGGGCCTGCTCACCCATCTCGCAGGCGTCGGGAGCGGTGAATCCATAACGGCCGCCTGTGCCCTGCGAGCCGAATGTTTCGCCGGCTACCCGCGCCGGGAAGCCGGCGGCTGCGGGGATTCGTGGAAAATCCTGGATGGCATCTGCCGAATTTCAATTTACCCACATGACCGGAGAACCGGAATAGCCGCGGTATTGATCCGGGTCCTGCACGAGAACGGGACCCGGGCACATGCCGTTTGCTCTTCGCCGTCGGCCGTTACAGTCGTTATCCCGTCCGCCGACTTCAGGGTGACGATGGAGAGGCTGTTTGAGTTCTTCGAGTTCCCCTCGTACGCATCTTTTCCTGAATGGCATACCGTCTATCGCGAGCAGGAGATCGAACTTCAAACGGTCAGGTGCTCGTACCACGAGCAGGTCATACATATTTACGATTTCTCCCGGCGCACCGACCTGGACCTGTGGAACCTGGTGCTGCCCGCCGCTTCTTTGCCGGGTCTCGCGGACGTCCTGTTTGAAATGGACGGGTCCCGGCTGAAGGTTCCTTTCCTCCTGTTCAATCCTTTTCAAGAAAAGGACGAGCTGAGTTTTGCCTTTTCGGCGGAAATCGCGGATCGAAGAGAAGTCGAAAGGATTCTCCGCAGGAATTTGCCGGAAGCCGACGTTTTCCTGCACGGACCCATGACCCTCTTCTTTCTGCACGGACCGCACTTCGGAGACCGTTACGGCATAGCCAATGCGCTCGTGAGTGCCCTGCAAAGGGCGGGCATCCGGATCATAGCCTTGAGCTGTACGGTAGCATCCATTTCTTTTGCCGTTGAAAGCGACGATCAGGATGGAATAATTGAGGCCCTGAAACCGAGTTTCCAGACACCGGGAGGGATGAACGGATAGGGGCGGCACGGTCGGGAAACCGTGTCCCAACGAAGCCGTAGCAGTAGGCGACTTAAGGGCCTGCTTGCACCACACCCCTATTGAGAGACGGGTGTCAACCGGAAAGGGAACGGATGGGTGGGAGCGGAGCGGGAACCCATCGTTTTTAGGCTCTTTCCCCTCTCAGCTGCCGGGAAGCTCAGGGGCTGTCGAGTACGATTTTCTTTTTCCGTATGGCAACTTTCCCTTTCCCGTGGCTCCAGGCAACGGCTTATGCTTCTCCGGCCAATCATTCCCGGGCGTTCCGAAAAACGATGGGTTGGCACCCATTCTACGCCTTCAATAAGAGTAAACGGTGAGCGGCGTAGGGTGGGCACAAAGCTCTATCGTGCCCACCATCCGTCCCTTCGGATTCAGGGCTCATCGGGATTGCCGGGCGGTGGGCACCCCAAAAGCGGGGTGCCCACCCCACACGGCTGCCGTTCTCATTTAAGGTGGCTTTCTGCTTAAGAAGAGGCACGCAAACACGGGATGACGGGATTGGGAGGCCTTATTGCGTAATCCACTGTCTGAGTGTGAACCTGGATCCGGAAAGGAAAGTGGGCACGGCATCACATCGTGCCCACCACAGGTTTCCATCAGTTCACCGCTCACTGTTCACTTCTCAACCGCCTCACTACGCC
>JAEZHY010000112.1 GCA_023416335.1 Pseudomonadota bacterium
GCCTGCCGGGGCGGGGTTCCCAAGGCGGACCTTGGGAACCAGCGGCGTATTTCCTTAACGCAACAACATTGGGCTTTATCGTGCCCACCATCCGTCCCCTTGGACAGGTAAGAATGCAGAAGAAGAAAAACGAAGCCCCGGCACTCTTTCGAGCCCGGGGCTTTTGGTTGTTCCCGTTGTTCTTCGGTTTTGAGCGTTGGACCGGTCAGGCTGTTGCGTTACCTGACCAGAGACCAGTCGCCGGACAGTCCGTAGGTCTGGAAGGAGGGAGACGGACCCGAGTCCCTGTCGGACGCCGCTCCGACCCCGTTGTTCGCCTCGTCCACACCGATCAGATTAGCCTGGTCGGCGGGTGATACGTTGAAGCTGTCCGAATGAGCTGCGAAAGTATTATTGACTGCTCCCAATCCGAAAAGAACGGCAAGAGCAATGGCGAATACCGAAAGGCGGATGATTTTTGCGTTCATTGTAGACTCCTTATTAAGACAGATCGGTTAGCTGGTTATTTTTAACTTCTTGACCTCACTTCCCTTTGTTGGGGTGAAAGGTAAATTCGCCCCCGATCCTTGTCAATGGACTCTAAAATGACTCTCAGAGAGGTTTTGATTTTGCTGTGACAAGAAATATATGCGATTTCCAGGTGTTATGAATTCTTCAGTATTTTTCAGTCTGCGAAAAATATTCTCTTTCAGTTTCAGGGCTGGTTTCTCATTCACCTGCTGCTCCAAGTGATTCGTAGTTGTCCGGAGGGGGAACTGAAGCATGATGAGACCAGGCGAGTGTCTCTTTTGAAGGAAGAACACACGGGGTTGGTGTAGTGGAGCACAACCCCATCGATCAGTTGTGCTCCGCGATTGTTCGACTGAAACTTAGAAGTCGGGTGATGCTCCTCTTTCGCTTTGGTCGAAAGATTCACCAGCTTCCGGAAGAAGCTGCAATGGCCTCTTTGCCGGGATTGTTTTCTTTCTTATCCCCCGGAGCTTTATCCATCGAGCCGCCGGCCGTGGCGGACAGATCCTGTACAAACTCGTTCATGTTTTCCGACCGGCATTTCATTTCTTCGGATGCTGAAGAACAAAATGCCCGGCATTACCTTTGGAAAAATCACGATACAGCGGCCGCTGGAGGCCCATATTTTGCACTAAAGTTGCCCCGAGTTTTTGCCAACCTCAAGCTCTGGTGTGATTTTCGGCACTCGGACGGCACAGTGCAATTGGAGGGGGCATAGCGGGTTTCTTTCTAACAGGATCATAAGCATGCACTTCAACTTCTCAGTTCTACTCACGTATCTCGCAGTTGGAGCTCTAGGTGGAATGCTCGGATTCAAGCTCAAGATCCCATCGGGCGCTATGGTTGGTTCCATGCTATTTGTCATTGCTTTCAAGCTTTTATCAGGAAAAGGCTGGTCCGCTCCAAAAGAATACCAGTTAATTGTTCAGATACTCCTGGGAATAATGATTGGTTCAACCTTTGAAAAGCACATGCTCGAAAATATAATCAATCTGGCTATTCCTATTGTGGTTTCAACTTTGGCTCTGGTGGGGACTGGATTGCTGCTGTGCATTGCTTTCACTAAATTGGGATTAATTGATGTTGCCACCTGCTATTTAGGAACAAACCCAGGGGCAATATCAGTACTCGCATTTATAGCAGCAGAGAATGGGGCTGATCCAACGGTAGTTATGACATTCCATTTTGTAAGGGTAGTTTTTGTGGTGATTACAGCGCCATGGATAGTGAGTATGATTGCGAGTTGGCGCTAGAAAAAAATTATGAATTCATCACCATCCATTGTTTTTAGAATTAACTTGACAATTTGGAACCTATTCCGTACTTCTTTAGTTTATCATAGAAGCACTTCCTGTTCATTTTTAACATGCTCAAAGCTTTGGTCTTATTGCCGTTCGAAGCGGCCAAAGCCTTTTCGATAATGAGACGTTCCTGTTTTGCAATAAGTTCTTTAAACCCAAGATCCAAATCTACCGGATTTGTGCTACTCTCATCGGGGGCGCTCCACTGAGGGAGTCTTTGATTAGGAGGTTGAGTTCCGGCAGTCTTTTCAAGGCTTAGGTCTGCGGGCCTTATTATCCCCCCGGTGGACATAGCGCAGGCACGAGCGATGACATTATGCAGCTGGCGCGCGTTTCCAGGCCAGTGATAATCCTGCATTGCGTCGCAGGCATCGGCTGACAGGACATATTGTTTGCCTGTTTGTTCTCTGATCTGTGCAATACAACGGTTAGCTATCAGCAGTATGTCGCCTCCTCTGTTCCGTAGCGGAGGCATATTTATCGTTATCGTGGCGACTCTGTGATAAAGATCTCTTCTGAAGGTGTTTTCGCGGATTCCGCTTTCAAGATCTCGATTGGTGGCACAAAGGATTCGAGTATTTATTTTAATAGGCTTTTTCCCGCCGATTTTGTCAACCTCCCTGGCCTCTATCACCCGAAGCATTTTAGCTTGCAGGTTCAGGGGAAGCTCCCCGATCTCATCGAGAAATAGTGTTCCTTTATTTGCTAGCTCGAATTTTCCCGGTTTTCCATGGGTGGAAGCTCCGCTGAAGGCGCCAGGCTCATAACCGAAAAGCTCGCTTTCGAATAATGATTCGGGAATCGATGCGCAGTTTAGGGTAACAAACGGATCCCTGGATCTCGCGCTGTTCATATGAATTGCTCTGGCCAGCAGTTCTTTGCCGGTACCGGTCTCTCCGGTAATCAAGACGTTGATGTCCGTCTTAGATACCTTGCCCGCGATTCCTAATGTCCTGATCAAAGTCGGGTGGGTACCGACGATCTCATCAGAGATCAGATCAATCGACTCCCTGGAGGGCTCTTCAATATCCTGGGCCAGATTGCAGAGATGCCTGAGGGCATTTGTCATTTCCATAGCTTCTGTTACGTCTCGTATGACAGCTACCGCCCCCCAGAGAGTACCCTTGTCGAGAAGCGGTTTTGAATTCGAGACAACCCAAATCCGTCCAGAGGATGTCTCCACTCGGATAAAGCGCCCCAATACGGGTTGCCTTGTCCTCATGGCTTCTATGACAGCGGCATCGGGTTTTATATTTTCCAGTAATCTTCCAACTATTCTGTCCTTGGGCACGTGGAAAAGCCGGCAGTAAGATTCGTTGACAAAGACAATCTTCGTGGCCGTATCCACGACCAGTATAGCTTCATGAATGCTGTCCAGCATACTGTTTACCAGAAGGTCCTTCAATTGCCCCTGAACGATAAACCTGGAATTTTCCAACTCTTCACCTCCCGCTTTAATATTCCAAATCCCTTTCTTGTAGGACCTGAGGCAAAATTGAGGCCATTCCAATGATTTACGGCGGTCGATCGTGCTACCCTGTCCTGTGGCCGTACATTGAGATTGAGTCTCAGGGAGGCACCGGCCGGGTACTTAGGTATACTAGTGTATAGTTTCTACACACATTTGTCTATTTTCTAAATACTCCTATATAAAAACTACACATAGAACCTCGCCCAGGCTCAATAATTTGGCCGATTTCCGCCGGCATGTTCCTTGCCATTGTACCGCACTGACCGCGGCTGGTAATGTCATCTCAGAAATAAGGAGAAAAAGAAATATGTTTCGTAAAGTGTTAGTTGCAAACAGAGGGGAAATAGCCCGAAGGGTTTTTAAAACATGCAGATCGATGGGAATACAAACTGTTGCCGTCTACTCCGATGCAGATGCTGACAGTCCGTATCTGAGTGATGCCGACGAAGCATACTCGATAGGTCCGCCGCCCGCGAGAGATAGCTACCTGAAAGGCTCGGAGATCATCGCTCTCGCCACTGAAACGGAAGCGGATGCAATTCATCCAGGTTATGGGTTTCTTTCCGAAAACCCCGATTTCGCGCAAGCCTGCATTGATGCGGGAATTGCATTTATCGGTCCCTGCCCAGGGGCCATCCGGTCGATGGGTAAAAAGGTGCAGGCCCGGGAATTGATGCAAAGTGCCGGAATCCCAATCATCCACGGCAGCAGGACTCCTCTGTCCAGCGTCCAGGAAGCCTTGGAGGTTGCCGGTGAGATAGGATATCCCGTCCTTCTCAAGGCCTCGGGAGGCGGGGGAGGGATTGGAATGGAAGTTGTCGACAAAGTCGCCAAGATGGAAACCCTCTTTGATAGATGTCAGTCCAGGGCTAAGGCCTGTTTTGGCGATGAAGCCATATATATCGAAAAGTATCTGGATTCCCCCAGGCATATAGAAATTCAAATCATAGCCGACCACCATGGCAACGTATGGCACCTTGGTGAAAGGGATTGTTCTGTTCAGCGCAGGAACCAAAAGGTAATCGAAGAGTCTCCTTCCGTGGCAATCACGGAGGAAACCCGCAAAAGCATGTGCGACATTGCGGTCAGGGCTGCCGCGGCAATCGGCTATGACAGCATCGGGACTATCGAGATGCTCCTGGATTCCGACAACAAGTTCTATTTCCTTGAGATGAATACGAGAATACAGGTGGAGCACGGGGTCACCGAACTCAGGACGGGATACGACCTGGTCGAACTACAGATCCGGGCCGCTGCAGGCGAAACCCTGGAGCCTAAAGAATATCGGCCTGTCGGGCATAGCATGGAATGCAGGATCTACGCTGAAAATCCCTTAAATTTTCGGCCATCCTGCGGACTGCTCGAGGATCTGAATCTCCCGACGGAGGAAAACCTTCGCATTGACCACAGCATAAGAAGCGGTCTCAAGCTTAGTCCATTTTATGATCCTCTTATCGCAAAGGTGATGGTGTGGGCCCCGGAACGTACCGGCTGCATTCAGAAAATTTCGCGCTGCTTGAACGCGACTCAGATTACCGGCATTTCGACCAATATACCGTTTCTCCTTAGAGTTCTCGGAAACCTGAAATTTGCGGAGACGGGCGCAACCACTGATCTAACGGACGAAATCCTCAGGGAATTGCAGGCGGCCTGACAACTTCCCCACTTCCCTCAAGACCCGATTTTAAAGCAACAAGAAGAATTTTATATAAGCAAGCTGATATGGAGGGGAAATGAAATTTGCAAAGCAAATAGAAGAGCACGCCGAGCGAACCGCCAGGGCTTTGTCCATGGGCGGTGCCAAGAAGTTGGAGAAGAGACAAGCCTCTGGAGTCATGAACGCCAGAGAGCGGATCGCATATCTTGTCGATCCCGGGACGTTCCAGGAATCGGGGCTTTTTGCCGTATCACAATACCCCGGAATGGGCAATAAAACGCCCTGCGACGGTAAAATCGCCGGTTTCGCACGCATCGATGGTCGCAGAATCGGACTGGTCTCCAATGACTTTACGGTTGCCGGTGCATCCAGCACCATCCTGAATGGGAAGAAGATGGGACACATAAAGGATACTGCGACAAAGCGTGGTTTCCCTGTCGTGTTCCTGGGGGAATCGACCGGGGCGCGCATGCCGGATACTATGGGAGCCAAGGGCATGGCAAGCATGCTCGATCAGAACATGTACCTGAGGACGCGGTCAACGCCATGGGTAAATGCGATCCTGGGCAGTGCTTTCGGTTCCTCGGCCTGGTATGCATGCATGTCGGATTTCAACGTTATGCGCAAGGGCGCCTGCCTCGCCGTGGCAAGCGCTCGTCTCGTGTCTCTTGCCACTTCGGGTGAAGTTGACCCCGAAGACCTTGGCGGATGGCGAATGCACGCCGATATAACGGGTCTTGCAGACCTCGTGGTGGACACTGATCAGCAGGCACTGGATGCTATTAAAAAATTCCTGAGCTACATGCCGTCTCATCATAACGAAGCGCCCCCCAGGGTTCCTGTTCCTGAGGGTTCGGACAATGCGTGCAGCGGCATTCTCGACATCATCCCTGAAGAACGCACCAGGGTCTACGATATTCGCAAGGTGATAAACTGCATCATTGACGCCGACAGCTACTTCGAACTCAAGGCGCGGTTCGGTAAAACGGTCGTGACGGCACTTTCCCGCATAGACGGAAGAACCGTCGGGATAATCGCCAACAATCCTCTCTTCAAGGGGGGGGCTATAGATGCCGACGCATGCGATAAGGTGTGCAGCTTCTTCGTGCTTTGTGATTCGTTCAATATCCCCATCGTCCTTCTTATCGATCAGCCGGGATTCCTAATAGGGATCGAAGCGGAAAAAAAGAAGATGCCCGGCAAGGTCATTAACTGGATGAATGCCCTCGCCTTATGTACAGTGCCGAAGATCAGTATCGTGTTGCGCAAGAACTACGGCCAGGGTTATCTCAACATGGGTGCAGGAAGAGGCGCGGATGAACTGAGCGCATGGTGGACGGCGGATACCAGCTTCATGGATCCGGCTTCGGGTGTTGGCATCGTCTTCGGAGTAGATAAGGAGGCTGAACCGGAGAGATACGCAAGCCTCCTGGAAAAGATGTTGATGGAAACAAGCGCCTACGACAGCGCATCGCTTTACAGCGTGAAGCATGTTTTCGATCCGAGAGAAACGCGTACGTATCTAAAAGAGACTTTGGATATTCATGAAATCCGGCTGACAAACGGTGTGGGGCAACACATGATGCGTTTTTGGCCTACGTCCTTTTAAGTCGGACGAGTACCGTCCCGAAACCACTTAAATGAGGAGATTCTGATGGCTTTACTGGATTTGAAGGCAGACGTTACCGGCGCAATCTGGAGGATAACCGCAACTCCTGGACAAAGGGTCAGCGCAGGAGATACTCTCTTGATCATGGAATCCATGAAAATGGAAATCCCTTTACTATCTCCTGAGGACGGCACTCTGAGGGAAATATTTGTTAAGGAAGGAGAGATTGCGAACGAAGGCGATATTGTAGCCCGCATGGAGGACATCTAAGGACAAAACATTTGGACGGCAGCCACCCTGGCGGGGGTGGCTGCCAAAGCCAAAATTTAACCTACGATCCTTGTGCAGTGCCATTACAGGACTTGGATCAGTACCAACTATAAATCACACCTTCCATCCTGTAAATAGCTATATCGGCTTGGCACTTTGTACACAGTACGCCGGCTATGGGGGGAATAATGGGTAAAAAGAGCACAGTATCCTTTTTCGGAATTCCATTACCTTTTGCTGTGATCGGTTTTCTGGTGGCAGGCTTTGGATTGGGCTGGGCACTTCCCAACGAGCCTGTTGTACAGTGGATGTATACAAGTGGTACCTATTTCCCGAAACTGATCGTCACATTTGCCGCACTTATAATCTTCACACTTCTTGCGGGCGCGATGATCAAACTTGTAACCTTCCACAAGGACAAAGCGGGACGCTTCTTCGGAGTGCTTTTCGGCCTTTACTTGACTATGGGTCTCATCTCTCTGGCTTACGTTTCCGCCTGGATTCCCTTTCTGACCGACCTGCCCCTGACCGCTCCCGGAGTAAAAATGCCCAGTGTCGGGGATTGGATCATGCAGATCCTGAGGACCTTTTCCGGGGTAATGTCGAAACAGCCGCTTATACAGGCCCTTCTGGGTGCGGTGCTGGTTGGCTTTTTAGCGGGCAAATACCATCCACTGCGGCATGTCGCAAGCGGCCTGGTCTGGCTGAGCGATAAGATACTCATCACCTTTAAGAAGCTCATCTGGTACTACCCCATAATGATCGGTTGTCTTTCTATCGGCATCCCCCTCAGGTTCGGCAGCAAGGGGGTGGCCATGTATGGACAGACCGCATGGTGGGTGGCCCTCGTTGTACTGGGCTGGACTGCGATGATGGTTCTCATGGCAACTTACGTAACGAAGCGATCTTCCAAACAAGTACTTTCCTATTATGGAACGGTATGGCCGACTGGATTTGGGACCTGTGGTTCCTATGACACACTGGCTGTAAATGTGATCTCGGCGGAACACGATCTCGGACTACGGCCGCAGGTGGCGGAAGTATCGATAGTATTTGGAACGGTTCTGAACAAGAACTGCACGACAATGGCTGTTTTGCTCGTTACGATAACTGTTGCAAGACTTTTGGAGATTCCGATTTCCCTCTCTGAAATAGTCATGTTGATCCCGCCCGTCCTGATCCTGGGGCTCGAATCTCCGGGAATACCGGGAGGCGCCGGGTTTTTCATGTCTCCAATAATTGCAGTTCTTCTTAACGCCCCTGATGCCAACATCTTTGTAACCACCTTCGTAACCGTCTTTTCGGGACTGATTCCCATGTTCAATGCAGCAGGGAACACGACCGATGACGGCATCGTTGGAGCCCTGGTGAACGATAGATTCGAAAAGTATCTCGGGCTCGATCTGAAATCCACCGATGAGATCACAGTGGAGTTGCAGAATGCGTAAAATAGCCAGTTGGATAATGCTTTTTTTAGGCGCCTTCATGCTCGTGGCACCTCAGGCCAACCTCGGTTTAAAGGAGCTGAAATGGCTTCACAAAACCTCTTTCCCGGGAGAGGTGCTGGTGGGTATTGTATTGGTTATGCTTGCAATGCATCTCTTCAAGATCGAGTTGAAATCCGACAAGAATAAATGATTGCGGTGCCGAGCTTCCATTTTTGCCTGAAGTGAAAACGGTAGTCCGAAACAAATTTGCTGACTCAACCACTATTTATCGGAATATTCATCTGGAGGGCTCCACCGTGTATGGACAAGGTAATGGCAACCTGCAAACCGTAGAAGAATCTGCCGGAAAATCATTATCATTTCCGGCAAAATCTTCGATCGGTTTGCCAAAGGCAATTTCACCTGAACAGGCAGCATCTCTGGTCAAATCGGGTGATCTGATTCTGACTCCGCACTCCAGTGCATCTCCTCGCGCATTTGTAAAGGCACTGGTTGCGCGGGCTGATGAATTAAGCGGCGTGACTATTTCGCATGTACGTGTCGAAACACCCACTGAGTACCTTGAATCTCATTATTCGGGCAGCTTTTTTCATAACGCCTTTATGATCGGTCCAAGAAGCCGTAAGGCCATGCAGGAGGGACGCGCGGATTTTGTGCCCAACTGCTACGGCAAGATCCCAATGATGCTCCGGAGGGGAATTCTGAAACCGGACATTGCGGTCCTGCAGCTTTCACCGCCCGACAAGTATGGTTTCTGCAGTTATGGAATCTGTACTTCATACCTTCCGGTTTCAGTAGAGGTCGCCAGGATTGTTGTCGGAGAGATCAACGACCAGGTGCCTACCACCTGTGGGTCGCGTCTCCATATTTCCGATCTGCATTACATAGTAGACGCCTCTTATCCGCTCCATGAAGTTCCGCAACCGGCCATAACGGATGTCGAAGCCAAGATCGGAGCCAATGTTGCGGAACTCATAAAGGATGGAGATACCTTGCAGATCGGCATCGGAGCCATTCCAGATGCAATACTGGCTGGCCTCAAAGGGCACCGTGACCTCGGGGTCCATACCGAAATGTTCAGCGACGGTTTGGTGGAGATGGTCGAAAAGGGCATCATTACCGGACGCAAAAAGAAACTTCATAGAAACAAGATTATTACCACCTTTGTAATGGGTACGAACTACCTCTATAAATATCTTCACCAGAACTCGATTGTAGAGTTTTTCCCGGTGGAATATACAAACGACCCATCGGTTATTGCCCAGAATGAGAACCTTGTTGCCGTCAATTCGGCCCTGGAAGTAGACATCACCGGCCAAATCAATGCCGAGAGCATCGGTCCCAGGATGTTCACAGGCACCGGCGGACAACTGGATTTCGCAATGGGCGCGCAATTGGCATCCAACGGAAGGTTTATCGTGGCGATGCCCGCCACTGCGGGAGATGGAAAGTACTCACGCATTACCGCAATGTTGAAGCCGGGATCCACAGTGACCACCCCGCGCTCCCTGGCGGATACGATTGTGACCGAGTATGGGGTTGCCGAACTCAGGGGCAAGAACCTACGGCAACGTGCAAAGGCGCTTATCAAAATCGCTCATCCGAATTTTCGTGAACAAATCGAAAGAGATGCACTGGAACGCAATGACGTTTGCCTGCGGTAATCGAATGCGACCAATAGCTTTCGACCACACCGTGTGTGAATTGCATTCAAGTGGGAGTAAATGAAGTTTTGCCTCCCGGATAAAGATGTTTTCTGCGGACCGGGATAAAGGCCTCTTCGCTGCAGTATGGAACCTGGCTTTCTTTTTTGTGGAAAGCCAGGTTTGTTCTCTTTGGTTCAATGATGACAGTTCAAGAATTTCAGGCGAAAGGGCACTGTTATTGCCATGACCGCAAGATATTATGACGCTCGCGCATTGATCGCTCTGAATTTAACTCGGCAGGGGGTGCCCGCGAGGTTTTCGCCCGTCGGATTCACCTTTGCTCAAGGGCATGCAGGTTCATAAAGTACATGTCATTTGAACTTTCGACCATTCTCATTCTGCTCCCAATCGCGTTTTTCGGATCCCTGGTCTACGGGGTCATCGGATTTGGTTCTGCGCTCGTCACCTTGCCCCTGGCGGCACACTTTTTCCCCTTGCCGTTCGTTCTTGCCGTATTTGCGTTATTGGATCTCATCAATACCATTCATGTAGGTATGGCTGATCCAACAGCCATTGTGAAGCAGGAGGTAATCCGGCTTTTCCCTGCATGCATTGCCGGAGTGACAATCGGTGCATTATTGACGGTTTCTTTACCCGGTCAGGTTCTGCTTTTTGCCTTCGGAATCTTTATTATTGTATATGCCCTATATGGCCTTATATCGTGCAGGCTACCGATCATAGGACTTAGTTGGGCATATCTGGCAGGGTTTTCCGGCGGGATGGCGTCTGCAATGTTCGGTGCCGGAGGACCACCATATGCAATTTACCTGAGCATGCGCCCCTGGAAAAAACAAGAACTCCGCGCGACACTCGCTACGACAAGCACCATCAGCATTTCTTCTCGTCTCGTTGCGTTCGGCATTGCCGGGCTGCTATCGCCAAAGTTTGTCTGGATAACCGCAGCTTCAGTGCTGCCGGCAACCGTGTGCGGACTTTACCTGGCGGGAAGACTCGAAAGGCATGTATCGAGAGAGGGTTTAATCATGGCAATCAAAGTGTTGCTGCTGATAAGCGGTCTTTCCCTGACCCTAAGAGCAGTCGGGAATCTCTGAACCGCTCCACGGAAGATGGGAAGCTTTGGTTTGCTTGTCCGGATGTGCGATCCAGAGAGGAGGGGGGATGTCGGAAGCCGAATCGGGAAAATGGATCAAGACGCATTGTGCACGATTCGACCATGGCGGTTGCGGCCTCGAGGTGCTTGTCGAAAATGGCAGAATGACGAAGATCCGGCCCGACAAGGACGATTTATTCAGCAGAGGGTATTGCTGTCAGAAGGGGCTTGCCTCCATAGAGCGCGTTTACCATCCGGACAGGCTTAGGCGGCCCCTTGTGAGAGTTGGGAAAAGGGGGGATGGCAAATGGAAACAGGTCCGGTGGGGCGAGGCTCTTGACCTGCTTGCGCGGGAGTTCAGCGGAACAATCAGGAAGGCGGGGCCGGCATCTGCCGCTTTTGTCCAGGGAGCGCCGAAAGGCCTGGAGTTTTTCATTCTACTGCGCCTTGCCAACCTGCTTAAAATACCGACGGTAGGGGCATCTCAGCACGTATGCCACATGCCCAGAGAGCAGATGGCTGTTGCAACCTGCGGTTTTTTCCCGGTCCCGGACTACGATTCTCCGACAAAATGCATTCTGCTGTGGGGGAGTGACCCTGAACGGACAAACGAAGAAGCAATCCTGGGTGGACACTTTCGGGAGGCTCTACGCCGCGGCCCCAAGCTTATCGTGATAGACCCGGTCAGAACAGGCCCTGCCGAAAAATCAGACATCTGGTTGCAGATCCGGCCTGGGACTGATGACCTCCTGGCTGCAGGCCTACTTCACATAATCATCGAGGAAAACCTTTATTGCCGGAGCTTTGTCGAACAATGGACAATCGGGTTTTCAGAATTGCGCGAAAAACTCAGGCAATATCGCCCCGCCGTGGTTTCGACAGGGACAGGGGTGCCCCGAGACCTCATCCTTCGGGCCGCGCAGCTTTATTCGAGTTCAAGTCCGGCAATCCTCCACTGGGGAAACGCAATCGAGCATAACGCCAACAGTTCTCAGACCTGTCGCAGCCTTGTTTTGCTCATGGCCCTTACCGGAAATCTCGAAGTGCCGGGTGGGAACATCAAGGCCGAACCGCCCGACGTGATCCGCTCTTCCGAGTTGATTTGCCTGAAGCAATTTCCGGGTAGGGTCGAAAAACTCTTAAATCGCCATTACGGGCTCATTCCCCGCCTTCTAACAACACCTAACTGGATTGTTTTCCGAAGCATCATAGAGCAGTCTCCCCATCCCATAAAATGTCTCTTCATGCAGGGGACAAATCCACTTTTAAGTTGCGGAGATCCCGAGGAAGTACGCCGTGCGCTTCTGAAGCTGGATTTCTTTGCAGTATCGGACATTTTCATGACCCCATCTGCCGCATTGGCTGACTTGGTCCTTCCTGCGGCAACCAACCTGGAATTTGACGATATCGGCCATTATGGGCTCCCGCACGGGATCCTGTTCGCGCGGCCAAAGGCTGTTGAACCGCAAGGGGATGCCTGGCCGGATGTTAAGATCCTGAACGAATGGGGAAAGCGAATGGGCCTGGAGGATTTCTTCTGGACCTCTCCGGAACAGATGATGGAGGCTGTGCTGGAACCTTCAGGCCTGACCTATGCCCAGTTCGCCGCCAAAGGAATTCTCCACGGCCAAAGAACTCATTACTCCTATCGGGAAAAGGGATTTTTGACTCCCTCGGGAAAAGTCGAACTTAAATCGACCCTCCTCGAGAAATGGGGCCATTCGCCCTTGCCTTTGGCCATTGAGCATGCGGCAACCAATGGCCGATATCCCTTTATTCTGACAAGCCGGAAACCGCGTTACTTTTTTCATTCGGCATACAGACAGATTAGTTCGTTGAGGGCTCGATCCGCGCTTCCCGAGGTTTTGATCCATCCGGATGCAGCGGAGAGGCTCGGCATCAAGATGAACAGTGCCGTAAAGGTGTCGACTGCTGACGGGACTATGTCGCTGTTTGCGAAATTATCCGACAAGGTCCATCCACATGTGCTGCTTGCCGATTTCGGCTGGTGGTTCCCGGATAGTAAGGGAAATTTCAGATGGAAGGATTCGAACATTAACTGCCTGATCGGTTCCGAGGGCCCCAGGGACTCCATTATGGGGACAATCCAACTCCGCGGGATTCCCTGCAGAGTGGAGCTATTAAATCAACCGGGAACGGCAATAGATGAGAAGGTTACATGATGACAATCAATACACTTGGAGTTGTCGGTGCGGGACAGATGGGAAGCGGCATCGCTCAGGTCGCGGCAATGACCGGCTTGCGGGTAATTATCAACGATATCGAAGAGGCGCTGGTCGAGCGTGGTCTGAAAACCATAGAAGGCAGCCTTCATAGATATCTCGAAAAAGGAAAGATGTCCATCAAGGAGAAAGAAAGTACCTTGGGAAGGATCGGGAGCAGCATTAGCCTGAGCAGTATGGCATCTGCCGATATGGTGGTCGAGGCCGCAAGCGAGAAAGAGTCTATAAAATTCGACATCTTTCGACAATTGGACAAAATATGCAGGCCAGAAACGATCCTTGCCAGCAATACATCTTCTATCCCGATCGGCCGGATTGCTGCGCAGACAAAGAGACCGGACAAAGTCATCGGCATGCATTTTATGAATCCCGTTCCGGTGATGAAACTGGTCGAAATAATCCGGGGACTGGCGACTTCCGACGAAACATTTGAAACAATCTGGGATCTCTCGATCAGGCTCGGAAAGACGCCTGCGCTTGCTAACGACTACCCCGGTTTTATCGCCAACCGGATTCTTATTCCCATGATCAACGAGGCCGTCTATGCTCTTTACCATGGGGTGGGGACACGTGAGGACATTGACACGGTATTTCGTCTGGGGATGAATCACCCGATGGGGCCATTGGCGCTTGCCGATCTCATCGGTCTGGATACATGCCTTTCCATAATGGAGACACTGTACGATGGTTTTTGCGATTCGAAATACCGTCCCTGCCCCCTCTTGCGCCGTTACGTGGAAGCTGGTTGGCTGGGACGCAAGAGCGGGCGCGGGTTCTATGAATATTGAATAATGCCTTGAATGAGAATACTCGGTTTTAAAGCAAAGAACCGAATGGCCGAAAAGTCCTCAAACCGGCAAAACAGCGTGAGCGGGCCTGATTGTAAGCGTTTTTCGGAGGTTCCCATCTGATGTTAGGAAAAGGGAGGTTTTTGTGGAACAGGCTGTGATAGTCAGCGCAGTTAGGACTCCTGTAGGCAGTTTTGGAAAGTCTCTCAGCACGATCTCGGCAGTCGAACTGGGCGCTTTGACCGTGAAGGAGGCCATGCGTCGTATTGACCTGGATCCTGCCCAGGTGGATGAAGTCATCCTGGGGAATGTCCTTCAGGCAGGGTTGGGCCAGAATCCGGCACGTCAGGTCACGATTCATGCGGGGCTTTCCGAAGATGTCCCCGCCTTTACGGTCAATAAGGTGTGCGCATCCGGCCTCAAGTCGGTAGGCCTTGCCGTCCAGGCGATTGCTACGGGTGATTCGAACGTTGTCATCGCGGGTGGCATAGAGAACATGAGTCAGGCTGTGTATGCACTGAAAGGTGCACGTTGGGGGGAACGCATGGGAGACGGAACCCTCATCGATCTTATGGTAAACGATGGCCTGCAGGATGCCTTTTACCATTATCACATGGGGGTCACTGCTGAAAATGTGGCGGAAAAGTTCGGAATCAGCAGGAAGGATCAGGATGAATTTGCGGCTGAAAGTCACCGGAAATCCGAAGCTGCAATAAAGAGCGGGCGCTTTAAGGATGAAATTGTTCCCGTTCCGATTCACCAAAGGAAAGGCGACCCAATCATCTTCGATACGGACGAACACCCCAGGTTTGGAACCACCCTTGAGTCTCTCGAAAGACTGAAGCCGGCATTTAAAAAGAACGGCACGGTTACAGCCGGAAACGCCTCCGGCATCAACGATGGAGCCGCAATAATAGTTGTAATGTCCGAGAGTAAAGCACGGGAACTTGGCCGGAAACCGATCGCTCTTATACGGGCATGCGCATCGAGTGGGGTCGATCCTGCCATAATGGGCATCGGGCCCGTCCATGCGAGCCGGAAAGCACTGGCAAAAGTCGGGTGGAGCCCGCTTGATCTCGACCTGATAGAGGCTAATGAAGCCTTCGCAGCTCAGGCTATTGCGGTAAACAGGAACATGGGCTGGGACGTTTCAAAGGTAAATGTCAACGGTGGTGCTGTGGCTCTGGGGCATCCTATCGGCGCATCGGGGGCAAGGATACTGACGACCCTGCTGCATGAAATGGAAAAACGCGATGCGAAGAAAGGAATTGCAACGCTCTGCATCGGCGGAGGGCAGGGGACGGCCTTAGTCGTCGAAAGGACGTAAATTAATATAATCTCGGAGAAGGGAAAGAAAATTAGGATGAATTTCAAGAATATTCTTTTCGATACCAAGGACGGTATAGGAGTTTTGACCTTTAACAGGCCGGAAGCACTGAACGCTTTGAATCTCGAGGCCCTTGATGAAATAGAGCACGCTATGGACCTTGTGGCGCGGGATGATACCATTCGCGTCTTAATTTTGACCGGCGCCGGAGAGAAGGCTTTTGTTGCAGGAGCCGACATTGCTGGATTCCAAAGGATGAACCCTCTTTCGGCAAGACTTTTTGCCGAAAAGGGCCAGGCTGTGTTTTTCCGGATTGAGAACCTGCCTAAGCCGGTCATTGCCTGCGTAAATGGATTTGCTTTGGGAGGAGGCTGCGAAATTGCCATGGCCTGCGATTTTGTCTATGCATCCGATCGGGCAAAGTTCGGGCAGCCTGAAGTAAATCTTGGAATAATTCCAGGTTTTGGAGGAACACAGCGGCTCTCCCGCCTCATCGGGCGGGCGAAAGCAAAGGAACTCTGCATGACCGGTGAATTAATCGATGCCCAGCAGGCAAAACAATTAGGGTTGGTTGCGAGGGTTTTTCCCGCGGATCAGCTCATCGAAGAAACAATGAGAATCGCACGCGAGATTTCTCTGAAGTCCGCCGGCGTGCTCCGTTCAATTAAAAGAATTATCGACTGCGGCGCCGATATGGACCTTAGAAATGGGTGTGCCCTGGAAGCAGAGGCATTCGGCCTTTGTTTTAGCAGCAAGGACATGCGGGAAGGGGTTGCCGCCTACCTCGAAAAGCGCAAGCCCCAGTTCAAGCGGAGCCTTGTTTTATAGACGCCTGATTTCGGAACCGGGACCATAAGCGAGCACAGGCACGGAACATGGTTCCGGACAAAAAGAGGCCCCCAATTCCTGTGCAAGCGAATGGGGGCCTTCGTGGTTATTCGGTTATTATTTTAGTGCTCCGACCAGCAACCCAAAGCCTTGGTTTGATTCTTTTGCCTTGTTTGCGGAAAAGATAAAATCAAAAATCCTTTCCTGCCTGGTGGAGTTATTCCTGGCTTTCGGCCATGCTTAAACATCAATCACAATGCTATATGCCGCCTTATGCTTCTCCATTATGGATACAGGCGGGCAGCTCTTGAGGGCCTCGGTTACGGCATTAAAGAGACTCCGCTTGTTTCGGGGCTGGAATTCCTTATAGGAGGGCTGAGGCATTCGTCCTTCGCGGTGGTGATCTGGTGGGGAGAAATGATGTTCTGACCAAAAAGATAGCCCATCATTTCAAACGCCTGCCGATCCTCCAAAGCACTCCAAGCGTTCTTGGTGTACTTTTTCATAAAAGCCACTCTGCACGGCTGTTGAGATCAAACCCTGGCGCATTGGCGCTTCGGTCGAACATTGACCTGGATGGTCCAGCCTGCTATGTCGGGGCGCTTCTTTTATGTAAATCCGTACCACAATCTCAGGCCCGCGCTTTTCTCCATGCGAAAGCAAGCAGCGAGGCCGCAAAAGCGCCCCAGAACCATCTCCTGTGCTTCGATGCCCACAGCTCAATGGACCGGGGTGTGGCTTCCCTGCCGAATTCTCCATGGGCTTCATAGTTTCCAGGAGGGGAGCTGAACAGATTGTCCGGCCTGCCCGGCTGGATCGGTTCTCCGGTCATCTGGCCGTTCCAGGTTTTTCCGGCGAGGTATCGATCGAGCCAACCTGGAGCCAGCTTGTTCCCGAGTATCGTCATGAGGCTCGATATCCCGACATAAACCTCGCGCCGTCTGTGGTGCGCAGCCCAGAATACGGCACCGGCCGCAACTTCGGGTTCGTACACGGGAGCAACCGGCCTTGGGTGCCTGGGGAGATGTACCGCGCACCAGCTGAACTGTGGCGTGTTGATTGCCGGGAGTTGTACCATTGTTATGTGGACTTTGCTCTTTTGATGTATCAGTTCGGTCCTGACGGAATCCGTGAAGCCCCTGATGGCGAACTTTGCTCCGCAATAGGCTGACTGCAGCGGGATTGCCCGGTAGGAAAGTGCCGAGCCCACCTGGACTATCGTACCCCTGTTTCGCGGAACCATCCTCTTCAGAGCTGCCAGTGTTCCGTGTACCGTGCCGAGGTAGGTTACCTCCGTGGCTCGCCTGAACTCCTCCGGCGCGACCTCGAGGACAGGGGAGAAGATCGTGGCCATCGCCGTATTGACCCAGACATCTATCGGGCCGAATTCCCTTTCCACGAGGTGGGCGGCCGCTTCCACCCGGCCCGAATCGGAAACGTCCGTCGGAATTACCAGTGCCCTGCCGCCCGCTTCCACGACTTCCCTGCGGGCAGCTTCGAGCCTCTCTTGGTTTCTTGAGAGCAATCCTATCCAGGCACCTTCCTTTGCGAATTTGCGTACCACAGCCCGCCCGACCCCTGCCGAAGCGCCGGTTATCACGACAATCTCGGGTCTATTCATCATCACCTCCGAATCAGAACTTGTTTCTTCAAATAAGGTAAACAACAGGGGAGATAAAATCGTTTAATTGCGAGATGATGGGCGAAGATCAGAGGCCGCATGCAGTCTACGACATCCAATACCATCTGGTATGGGCAACGAAATATCTGTACCATGTCTGAGAGGTGAGCCGATTCGGCTCATACCCGGACCCACGAGCCGGGCCGCGGAATTTTCTTTTACTATATGGCCAATCCTTCCGATTCGGATTCAGGATAACGAAAAGAAACAGAAGTTCAGGAGGTAAAATTCCATTGCAAGCAAGCGACCCCGGGATTTCCCCAATCCCCGGTACAGGAAGATGTGGATCGGCGCCCGCTGCCTCGGGTGGTGTGCCCGGTCGAAAAAATAATTCAAGTGGAAACGGTGTTCGTCGGACTCCGCCTGCTGCAGTGCTGGTCCTGGCTTTTCTCGCAGTCCTCTCGGCCTGGATGCCCGCTTGCGTTTCGGCAATGATGCCCGCGGAAGAAGACGATCCCTCGGCCATAAGCATCCCGAGAACCGATGCATTGATGACCGAAGCCGTCGAGATGCGAAAAGAAGACCTCCCGGAGCTTAGAAAACGCGGGGTCATCCGTGTGCTGGTGGAATACAACAGGACGGATTTTTTTGTAGTCCGCGGAGAGCTTTACGGCTTTGAGTACGAACTCCTGAAGGAATATGAATCCTTCCTCAACCGAAGCCGTCACGGCTCTTTGCGAACGCGAATAGTGTTCGTTCCGATGCCGCTGGGCGATCTTATCCCGGCCCTCCTTGCGGGGAAAGGAGACATTGTAGCGGCAGGCTTGACGGTCACGCCGGAGCGGGAGAAGGCGGCGGCTTTCTCGACGCATTACGTCGATAAAGTTGCGGAGGTCCTTGTAACTCCCAGGAACGTTATACCCCCGAGGAGCCTTGAAGATCTTGCCGGCCAGACGATTTATGTTCTGCACAACAGCAGCCACGCGGAGCATCTGCGTCAACTCAGCCGAATGCTCGCCCAGGATGGGGCCGGAGAGATCCGGATCATGGAAGCTCCTCCCGAGTTCACGGAGGAGGATCTCCTGGAGATGACCAGCGCGGGGATTTTTCCCTGCGCCGTTTCCGATTCCCACACCGCCAGGATCTGGTCAAAGGTTCTGCCGAACCTTTCCGTGCACTCGCAAATCAAGCTGGCGAACGACGGCAGGATAGCATGGGCTGTCAGGAAAGACGGCAGGGAACTTCTGGCAAGCATCAACAGCTTTTTCCACAGCAACAGGGACGCGGCACTGGCCAAGGCCCACAAACTGCTTCCCCTTTATTACGAGAATACAAAATGGGTGGCCAACCCGAACGGCAACGAATACACGGATAAGATGCGCCAGTACGTGCGACATTTTCAGGAATCCTGCAGCAAGTCCAATTTCGACTGGCTGATGGCCGCCGCTCTTTCGTTCCAGGAGTCGCGTTTCGATGAGACCCTCGTCAGCCGGATGGGAGCCATCGGGCTCATGCAGGTATTGCCGGCTACAGGGGCAACACTGGGATTCCGCAACATCCGGCCGGCCAGGGAGAATATCGGCGCAGGCGTAGGCTACCTGGATGTCCTGATGCACAAGGATTTTGCCGATCCGGCCATATCGGACGACCAGCGGATTTATTTCGCGATGGCCGCATACAATGCCGGGCCCAACCGGGTGAACCGTCTTCGGCGGATCGCCGAGAAAGTTGGCCTGAATCCGAACGTCTGGTTCGGAAACGTTGAATTTGTCGCCATGGGGGCTTTGGGAGAGGAAGTCGCCAACTATGTCGCAAATATCAACAAGTATTATGCTGCTTACAAGCTTTCAATGGACCTGGCGGACAGACGATGGAAGATGCGTGAGGAAGTTCGGAAGGCAGGAGGGCCGGAAGCTTCCGGCAGCAATTCAAAATAGCACACGTGCACGCAATTCGTGGTGATTCGGGTCTGCCCACAAGAGTCTCGTCTGCCACCATAGCCGAACAGCGAGCAGGAGATACGGTTAGGGTCAATGTTGTTGCTTTAAGGTAATACGCTGCTGGTTCCCGAGGTCCGCCTTGGGAGGCCCCGTCCCGGCAGGCCGGATAGTATCCGGTAAGTGCTGTGCCGCTCAGGGCGACTCTATCGCAGCCCCTGCGCATCGCGCCCGGAAGCAATTACGGCCACCCAAGCGCTGATAGGAGTCATTAAAGCAACAGCATTGACGGGTAGAGCGCCGGCCAGGTGGAAGGGGTATAGTGATTGTAAACGGAGGCGTTTCCTGTGGGCGGATAAAAAAACCCGGATGCATTTCTGCATCCGGGCCGGACAAACAAGTCAGAACAATGTCAAACTAGAAGTTCCACTGGATCCGAGCACCGAGTTCGAATGCATCGTCTCTGAGCAGTTTGGAAACTCCGTTTGCATCCTGGGGCAGTGCCCTGAAGCCGGTCACCGGGAGAGGTGCCCAGGCGTCATCGGCCAACAGGTAAGCGCCAACCAGGGTCAAAGTCAGATTGTCCACAATCTGGCGATCGAGGTACACGTTGAATTCATGGCCGATGCTGCTGGACATGTTGTACCTTTGTCTTCTGGTGTCAATCTGGACGGGAACTGCTTCCGCCGTCCCGAAGTACCAGTAGGACCCGCTCAACTTGGTCTTCTGGTCGATCTGCCAGGAACCGCCGGTTGTGATGGTCCACAGGTTGGTCGGGAATCCGTAACCTCTCCAGTAAACCGTGCTCAGGCTTTCGCCGTAGCCCATTCCGCCTGCGCCCTGGGATCCGCTCCAGCCGCGGTAGGTGTAAATGTCGTCGCCGAGTACGCCGCCGCCAACGATTTCAGAGAAGTACTTGCTGGTCGCGAGCGGGTAGGTGAACCAGTCGACGTTCTTGCTGCTGAGACCCGTGAAGGGATTTCCCTGTTCACTGGGGTTGTCGCTGATCTTCGGACCGCTGGTGTAAAAACCGCCAACATTGAAGGTGTACGGGCCGGTATAGTACGTGACGCCGGCATCGACCATCCAGCCTTTGTAATCGACGGAGGTTACATTTCCATAAGTGGTGTCCGTATTCGGAATCCGCAGGTCGGCCCCGCCAAAGTTCCGGACAAAGTTTACATAGGCCATCAACCAGTCGACCTTGTAAGTGATGTTGAAAGCGAGGTCGAACAGGTAGTTGTCCTTCGGCTGCAGCCCGGCTGTGAAGGCATAAATATCAGACCCTCCGCCCGTAGGGAAAACGCCTCTGTAACTGCTTACAGGCGTTGCCAGAGTTGCCGGATTGATGCTGACATCCGTGTTATGGCCGTCCTGGAAGAAACCGATTAACGAAGCCTTTATCGGCCCCTGAGCATAGTCGAAGGAAGCGAAGACGGAATCGATGTTGAATCTCGAATCCGTATACGGCATGAGAGAGGTACTGGCGTTCCTCTCTGCTCCCCTCTGAGCGGCGATATAGCCGAGGGAGGCCGTAAAGGGCTCGAACTTTCCGGTAAATACTGCGCCGGCGAAGTCGTCGTCGATTACCCACGAATCCAGCAGTACCATCGTCTGGATACCCATCGTCGTAGTGATAGGCGTGTTGGGAATCTTGAACTCAACATAGATGTTCTTCGTCTCGAGGCTTACACCGTCAGCACCGACACCGCCTCCCGAACCCGGGCCGACACGGCCCTGGGGATCACCCCACTTGGTGTCGCCAAGTTCCCATTTGGTCACCAGTTTCAAATTCTCGCTGCTGCTGATGACGATTCGCATTCTCATGCGCTGATCGATGTAACAGCGGTTGTCGTCGCTGTTGTAGTTGGTTGAAAACTGGGACTGAGTTCCGTCAACTACATTGTTCGAATTCTCGAACCTGACACGGAACTGGCCGCCGTAGTTTATGTTCAGATCGGCCAGTGCAGGCATCGCTACGGTTAGCGAGACCAACGCGGCCGAAACTACCCCTAACCATCTCTTCATTTTCTCTCTCCTCCTCAAAATAAAATACCCCCTCCGGTTGAAGCCCCAAGATTACCCTGGAAATCCTTCACCCCCTTTCGTGCAATTCAGGAAGCGTGTCCTTAGATTGTGCGGCAGACCGCCTCCCCCTGTCCTGGAGAGGTGAGGAGGAAGCGGCCTGTATTTATTCTTCTTTATTCAATCAAAGAGGCGGAAGCCCTTTACCGGCGAATGCCGGGTGATTGGGAGCATAGCGGTATGCCCGGAAGACTGCTTTCCTATCCGGGTTGATGAATTCCCAGACAATTTCTTTATCTTTGGTGACTTCGAAAATTCTTCCCGTACCACCTTCACAGATAAGGGTATTGCCGTTGGGGAGACGCTGGGCGCCCGCAATGTAAGGCGAGTTGAACTTCCACTTGGGCTCGACTCCGGGGAACTTCCAGTCGATGTCCTTATGTTCGTACATCCAGACCACTTTCTTGGTCTTGGCATCGATTTCGATTACACGGGAGTGTCCCATGCCCCAGTAGAGGGTCGATTCGGGAACCGAAGGAAGGTTCAGACCGTTGTCGAAAACCAGGAGGTTTCCGGCGCCGGGCAGGCCCTTGTCGATCATCTGGAAATCGTGCTGTGCGCCGAGTCTGCCATACTCACCCTTCATGTGCCCGCCGTAACGCCACTGGAGCTTTCCGGTGCTTTTCTCAAAGATGATGCAGGCGGAAGGATGGCGCAGGGAGACCATGATCGATTCGGTACCGGTCACGGGGTTGCCCGCGGGGAGATACTTGAGTGCATTGGCATGGAGCCATTCGAGGCGGTCGTTTTCAGGGCAAATCGGGAAATCGTCGAAATTCAGATGATCGCTTGCCCTCCAGGTCCAGACCTGTTTACCGTCGGAATTGTACTCGGCGATAATTTCTTCGAAAATGGTGCCGTCGGAGAATTCAGTACCCGGAACGCCGCCCTTTACCAGACCGAGCTTGGCTTTCGGAACCGGTTCCCAGAGAATTGCGAGAATGTTGCCGTTGGGCAGCTTTGTCTGGTCATGGTGAGCATTCGGTGCGGAGATTTTCTTTACCGTGCTGCCCTTCCAGTCAACTTCAACTATGGAGCCGCCCTTGCCGCTCATATGGTACTTGCCGGCTCCGTAGCCGCCGTCATCGGCACGGCCGCTATAGAGCATGTTTCCGTTTTCGAGAATCTGTCCGTACATACCCGGAGCATTGGACATCTTCCACGAGTGAACAACCTTCCCCCTCATATCGATGAGGTTGACCGTTCCGTCTCCGCCAAGGCTCGTATAGATGGTGTAACCCTTGAACGCCTTGGATGTGTCATACTTAGTCAAACCGGCCGGCCATTCCGTCACGGAGCGGCCCGGCCCGAGAGATGCCGTAGATGCCGAGGCACTCTGTCCGGGAGATGACCCGTCAGTGGCGCACGCACAAAGGGACACCATGGCCAGGGACATCAACGTGAGCTGCAACAACGATCGCTTCCTACTCATCAAACCCTCCCTGCAGTTTGTGTGTGTGAAAAACCCACCATCATTAAAGATTAAAACATATCGACCCGGGACCGATTGCCGGGGCCCAATACAACGCCGATTCCCCCCTCAGGGTCGGTTCTGGGCCTGAAGGCCGGCATTAGCCCTTTTAGTCAAACGAGTGGGATAGGCCAGGAGACAAGCAATATGCATGCCTGCGAGGTATTCCCGAGAGGTTTGTCAAGATGATGAGGATGGCGGAGCGTGAGCGCGCGGCTGGATTGAGCCGGTTTCAACAGGTGTGCCGCCGGCAGAGTGCGCGCAGCACCCTCGATGCCCCTTTCGAATACACCGTCGCAACTCCAATGAGTCCCTCCCGGAACATAAAATTGTGTGCATGCCTGCTCACAGTTGTAAACCAGAGGTGACATTCGGTCCTGCCGGCGTTATGGCGCAACAATCGGGCAGTTCTTCCCGACGGGCCGTGCCCGCCACGTAATGGTGCGCCCCAGCCGAGCTTAAACCTGTGTCCACTCTTGGATCTAGATTGCAGTTTGCCGTACGGATTAAAAGGCTCCCGCTTGCGGTGTCCCCGTCTTGGCGAAGAAAGCAACCCAATATACTGCGGGCTCACGAAGGTTGGAAGATGCATCGTGGTCCGGGGCCGGTTTTGACCGGTGCCGTTTCTCCAGCCACAGGAACTGTCCGGGCGGCTTTCCATAAGCTCCAGCCGGCGCCGACGCCGGCCTCGGACCGGCCGAAGTGTACAGGACGCCTCACAGCTGTAAATTTGAGTTCACAAAAGATCGTGGAGGATTTTTGCCCCGCAGGCGTAAGCAGCTGTTATCACACATTATTTATTTAGCCGGTCTTGAACTTCATTTTGGTCCGTACCTTGCTAGCAGTAAGCGGGGTTTTGCTCTATCAGTTTATAACAGGCAAAGGGGGGATGCCTGTGCCTTCTGCGCGTATATGCGCTTGCGGGGAAACGCACAATGAGGGGCTGCTCCGCTCGTTCTGGCCGTGCTCTATGTCCGGCCGGTGCTCTCCCGGTTCTTATCCGTTTGGATACTCCCCCACAATATCGAATGAGATCGAATGGGTATTTAAGCCCGATATGTCTGGCTACATCCAGGTTCAGGCGTTTAGAAAACAAAAACGTCATGCGGAAAGGAGGTGGAAAAAAGCCCGTATAATCGGTTGGATCAGTCACGGACCGCATCATTGGTGCCGCTTGCCGGTCGGGCATTCCGACGAAAACGCAGCAATGCCGGAGACGAGATTTCAGCACAACCTGATCGATAAGGAGGAGGATTGGTGGCAGGTTTAAACTGCCATGGAATGCAGGTCCCTGGAGAGGGGCTGACAGGTGATTTGCAGGCACTATCCAGCTAAGTTTCTGTTCATCGGTAACCGGTGTGAGGGACCTCGCACACGAACCAAAGTGTAATGTTTAAAATAAGCGGAGAGTGTGACTATGTTTAAAAAGCTTGGCTATGGTTTGATGGCGGGCGCGATGTTGTTCGGCCTGTCGATCGGTTCCGTTCAGGCGGCTTATCACTACCCGACGGAACTCAGCTACTATGACACCAACACGGCCTTCACCGGCGTCACGTTGTTTACGCCGATTACCTGGCCGAATACGGGACAGGTTCCCACCAACCCGGCCTATACATACCTGATCGACATGGACGGCCGGCTCGTCCATAAATGGGCAACCACGAATCAGGTTCCCTGGCAGGCACAGCTCACGGAAACCGGGAATCTGCTGAAAGCACTGGTCAAGAACGCCGATGCCAGCATCCCTTCCGACGTTGCAAGCATTCTGGGCGGCGGTGGTGCAGCGGGCTTGCTGGAAGAAGTGGACTGGTACGGCAACAAGGTTTGGGACCTGAACGTGTTCACGTCCGTGAACATTCCGTCGTACGGGACGCAGTATTTTCGTCAGCATCACGACATGCAGCGGATCTGGAATAAGAAGCTCAATGCCTGGACGACGATCTTCGTAGCATGGGAATATCATACCGCGGCTGAAGGCACCGCCATGGGCGGGACGATCTCGGCCACTGCCAAAGGCTGGTCTCCCTGCTCGATTTACGAGTTCGACATGAACAAAAATCTGGTATGGAAGTGGAGTTTCTATGATCACTTCATCCAGACCGTCGATCCGGCCAAGCCCAATTACGTGGCCGATGCAAGTTCGGCCTTCACGCGCATGGACCTCAACCTCAACAACACCCAGACCACCGGAACGCTCAAGGCGGACTGGAACCACGTAAACTCGCTCGACTATAACCAGGAACTCGATTACATCGTTTTCAACTCGAGAAATCACAACGAAATCTATGTAGTCGATCACGGCAAGACCTTCGTCAGCACGACGAATTTCGCGGCCAACATTGCCGCTGCAGCCGGTCCGGACGGTGATTTCGTATACCGTTTCGGCGCTCCGATGAACTATCATTGGACCGCAGACAGCGACACGCCCGCCTGGGGTTCCAACGGAACCGTCCAGATGTGGGGCGCCCACTGCATCCAGTGGATCAGGCCGAAGGAATACACCGGCGGCGCGAGCATGCCCGGCGCCGGAAACTTCCTTATTTTCGACAACCATGCAAACAACAACAACCCTCTGGGTGGCGGTACGCACATCCTGGAGATCAATCCCAGGATCTCGGGCTTGACCAACGCGAGGCCCCCGGTGCCCATCCTGAGCGACACCTACGTGTGGCCGCATACAACTCCTGGTTACACCATGAAGAGCACGCCTCAGGGCCTTGGCTGGAACCAGACGAAACGCTCCAATCAGGTTGTCTGGGATTACTCCAGCAAGCATCCTTCGAGCATGAACTCACCGCACATCAGCGGTACGCAGCGCCTGCCGAACGGCAACACCCTCACTTGCTCGGGTGAAATGGGCCACCTTAGCGAAGTGACCTCTGCCGGCGTGCTTGCGTGGGAATACATCAACCCGATTGGAAACGGGTCCCCGACGAAATACGTCCAGGATCCGACCACGAGCAATGGGAACCAGGTTTTCAGGTCCTACCGTTGGTCCGTCAACCATCCGGGACTGAAGAACCGTGTTAGACAGTACTGGGACGGCAGAATCCTGCCTCTCGACCTCGGCATCCAGGGCGTTGGCTTTACCCTGACCGGTCAGGCCCCGTGCCGTAGTACGCCTTGCGCTTATGCTGCAGGCTCCTCCGGTACCGCCAGTGGTGAAGGCGGGGGCGGTGGCGGCGGTGGCGGCGGCGGTGGCGGTGGCGGTGGTGGTGGTGGCGGCTACTAGGCCGGCATCTCCAGGCACAACGCCTGCTGCCTTTAAACTGCTGTAAACTGGAACCGCGGGACTCAACTTCCCGCGGTTCTTTTATTTCTGCTGTCGCGTCTTGGGCACTGTCCGCGGGCCGAGAAGGCCCCTTTGAGGTAAATGTGTGCAGAGCACCTTACAGGCTGTAAGTTTCGCTTTACAAAATTTCTTTCCTTTTTCAAGCGGGCCTGAAGATTTTCCGCCCTGTTTAGCCTGCCTCGCCTTTTTCTTTGAAGCTAAGTGCGGTTTGGCCCGAACCTTGCTAATCATATTGGGGCCTTTATACACCTCTGCTGAATGCAACTATCGGCCGCAGTTGTACCTGTCGCCTGGTTTTGCGCGGCGGGCTGCGTAGTCTGCCGAGCCGATTCCATAAAGGGACGCGAACCCTGCGTCTGGGGGCAAGACGGCATCGAGCGTCTCTAGCAACATTCCGATCTGATTTCTCACAACAGTTTCAATTTTCGCAATATTGTTTCATCTCCAGAGCTACTGAAACATTCCGGCCTGCGGAACCCGCGGGACTGTGAGCTGCGCTGTCGGCAGCGGATGCAGTCGCCCGGACCGGTGAGTGGGCGCGGAAAAACGTATCCAGTGGGAAGACCGCTGGGAAAAATATGCTCGATGCCGCTTCAATCGGATGGCACCCGACAGAGTGGGAGGAGGTGAGAAAAGTCGTATCCGGTTAGTCCGGTCGCGAGAGCGTTTGGAGAGGGTTCTTTGCCGCCGGTTTGCGGCCGGACCGGGTCAAGCGAGTTATCTCAGAACGGCGATGAGGAGGAGGAAAGGGGCGCGATAAATCTGCTGTAGAATGGCAGGAATGAAATCGTAGATTCTTTTTCCAGTGCGAAATGACCGGTGTTGAAGTGGATCGCACCGGGCCAATGTGGACGTTCACAAAAATGCGGGGAGTGACCATGTTGAAAAAGTTGGCTTTCAGCTTGATTGCGGGCGCAATGCTGCTCGGCCTGACCATCGGTTCCGTACAGGCCGGCAGTCTTCATGTCCCGACGGAACTCAGTTATTATGATCCCAACCAGGCATACACCGGAGTAACCATCTTTTCGCCTTTTACCGTGCCGGCACCGACTGCGGCTAAACCAAACTGGACGTACATGATCGATATGGACGGCAGGCTCGTTCACAAATGGCCGAGTCCCAACTATACCATCATGTATGGAACCATTCTTGAGAACGGGAATCTCCTCCGTTGCGTTATCCCGCCGGAGAATCCGACTTTGGACCCCGCCCCTACATTATTCTTCGCTGGAGGCGGTGTTTTGGAGGAGTGTGACTGGTGGGGCAATATAGTCTGGAGTTTCAAGGCCTATACCGCTGAGTATCGCCAGACCCACGACTTCAAGAGGATATGGAACAAGAAGCTTGGAGCGTACACCACCCTTTTTGTTGCCGGTCAGGCCAAGACCAAGGCGGAAGGCCAGGCCCTGGGCGCAACCAACGCTCCACCCGACAGGGGCTGGTCTCCCAATGCCATCTACGAGGTGGATATGCGGGGCAACATCGTGTGGGTATGGTCCTTCTATGACCATACATGCCAGAGCGTTGATCCCTCCAAGTCCAACTACGTTACCGATGTCGGCAATGCATACGGCCGGCTGGACATCAACCTCAGCAACACGCAAACTGCCGGCCCTGTCAAAGACTGGAACCATATCAACTCGATGGACTACAATGCCGATCTCGGTTACATCGTGATGAATTCGAGAAATCACAACGAATTCTATGTAATCGATCACGACAAGACTTTTGTGAGCGCTACGGACTGGGCAGCAAACAAGGCCGCTGCAGCGGGAGCTGACGGCGACTTTATCTACCGCTTTGGCGCGGCCATGAACTACAACAAGGGGGCCAGACCAAGCTGGGGAAGCAACGGCAGCATTCAGATCTGGGGTGCACACCAGGTACAGTTCATTCAGCCCAAGGCTTATACCACCGGGCCGGTGCTCCCGGGCGCGGGTAATTTCATTATCTGGGATAACTATTCCACCAACAACAATCCTATCAGTGGTCCTTCTGAAATTAAGGAGATCAATCCCTTCGTATCCGGCAAAAACGGTCAGACCCTCATTCTCAGCAATACTTACGTAGATCCGTCGACTGCCGGATACGGACGGGCGGTCAGAGCGGCGACGATGATCGGCTGGGGACCGATAAACGGCTCGAACCAGGTGGTCTGGAACTACGCTTCCTCCAGCCCGGGCGGCGCAAACTCCTCGCACATCAGCGGCTGCCAGCGGCTGCCCAACGGCAACAGCATCGGCACCTCGGGGGAAATCGGGCATATGTTCGAAGTGACCAGGTCCGGCGCGCTGGTGTGGGAATACGTCAACCCGGTCGCCAACGGCGTTCCGGTCAAGTACATGACCGAACCGACCCTGATGAGCGCAAACCAGGTGTTTCGCAGCTACAGGTATGATGTCAACCATCCCGGCCTCAAGGGACGGGTAAGACAGTACTGGGACGGCAGAATCCTGCCGACGGACCTCGGACTGTCCGGCGTCGGTTACACCCTGACCGGCCAGGCCCCGTGCCGCAGCACCCCATGCATCACCACGGTCAGCTCGGGCGGCGCCACGGGTGAAGGCGGTGGCGGTGGCGGTGGAGGTGGAGGTGGTGGCGGCGGAGGGGGTGGAGGCTACTAACTCCCGATCATCACCGATTTCGGTCATTTAGGATTAAGCAAAGGACCGCAGGGTTGAGCCCTGCGGTTTTTTTGATCGTCCTACAAAACGAAGGGCAAAGATGGACAGGGGCCGGATAAAGGGCATTGAAAGCATTTCGGCTCTTTTTGTGTTTGCGGGTTATTGAATTTTCCGGATTGCGCGGGCTCCCGTATGCCCGCCGTTCCCCTGCCTATCGGAGGAGGGGTATCGAGGGTTGTTGCCCAAAATATCGCGGCTGCCCCGAATGACTTGCAGAGTCCAACCTCGTCATTCCGGTGGAAACCGGAAACCATGCTTCAGGGCGGATTAATCGCGAATTCAAGACCTTAAAAACCCTGGTTCCCGGCTCAAAAGCACTGCCGGGATGACGGGATGGGGGACTCCGTCGAAAATGCCGCGCGGACTATGAGCGCATAATTGGCCATATTTACCGAGTCAGATCACCCCATGTGTGTAGTCTTCCGTACACGCTGTATATCGGGGTTCACATTATTTTTCGTCGGGCCGGTCGGGCATTCCCCTAATACCGCGCCCAATCACGATCTCGATTATATCTTTTGCTGCCGAATTTTGGCCCGTACCTTGCTACTTACCTGAGCACCGCTCGCATTCAACAGCGGCAACCCAGTGAGGGGGATGTCTGTAGACGTTGTCCACACGAGGCTTCGGGATTGTGCGGGTCCTCGGGTCGGCGTCGTGCCGGCCTTTACGTTTGGACGCGGGAGCGCGTCCGAACGTGATGCCTTACGGGCAACTTCAAGGGCATCCCCTTCAAACAAACAACCTTCCAATCAGTCCGTCCACTGTTTCTCATTTTCCGAACAGACAAGACTTTCAAGCTAAATAAGCCTGTTTCCAGGCCGGGGGCGCCCCGCCGGGCAGCAACAGGTGTCAGGCGGCGGGATTATCCGCGGTTTTCAAGTTATTCAGAACGTATACTTCAACCCGGCATTGACAAAGTGGGCGGTATAGTTGTCACGGCCCACCTCCACGCTGTAATCGAGCCGGACGATCAGGTCTTTCGCAAGTCCTGCCGCGGCCAGGGTGCCGCCAAGGAGGGCAAAATCACTATCGAGGGCGTCCGTCCTGAAGGTGAAGGAATTGCCGGCCTGGGTGAGGCGGGCATCCAGGCCCCGGCTGTCGTTCGAGAATTCGTGCTGGTAGGACGCGAAGACCTGGGG
>JAEZHY010000143.1 GCA_023416335.1 Pseudomonadota bacterium
CAAGAAACCGATCCGGCGTGAGAAAATCCACCAGGCGCAAGTCTCGCTTTTCCTTGCCGCCGGTATCCAAGAACACTATGGTCGGGACGCCCCTAATCTCGTATTGCTGCAGCAGTCTCTCATAAACGGGATTGCCGCCCCTGGTCACATCCACTTTTACCATTACGAAGCTGCTGTCTGCCTGACTTACTACCGCAGCATCATGGAACGTGATTTCCTCCAGTTCATTGCACGGGGTACACCATGTTGCGTAGAAATCGATAATGACCGGTTTATTCAGCTTCATGGCCTCTTTCAGTACCTCGTCCGAATATGGCTTCCAGGTAATGCCGGGACCTTGCATCGCCCACGAGGTGACAAGAAAGGTCGCAAAAACCAGGGAGATAACGCCGACCCCACCTTTTATCCATGGAAAAGCGCGGAAGTTGGCCCGGTTTCCGTCAATCCATCCGAGATGCAGCCCCGCGGCAATGGCAACAAGGGCGGGTAGAAAAGTCCCCAGGTAACCGGGTAGAACCGGTTTTATAAAATGGACGGCCATTCCAACCAGCACCCAACCCATGAGCTTTCTTACCCAGATCATCCAGCCGCCCGATCGGGGAAGTTTTTCGAGCTGCCCGGAAAACATTGCAAGGACGAAGAGCGGAAGACCGAGGCCCAGGCTCAAAGTGAAAAAAATCAGGAACCCCAGCCACGCGCTTCCCATGCTCGCAACCCAGGTAAGCAGGCCCAGGACAAACGGGCCGATGCAGGGGGCGGCAACTACACCGAGCGTAAGTCCCATAAACAGGCTCCCGAGATATCCCGTATAAGACTTCGCGGCTGCCTGCGTAAGGCCGCTTGGAAGGCGCATTTCCCAAAAGCCGAAAAGACTCGTGGCAAAGAGTACAAGAACCGCCGAGACGACGATAAGGACGATGGGATTTTGAAGCATCGCTCCCATGAGGCCGCCTGTAAGTGAGGCAACAACGCCGAGCGCCGAGTTGGTGACCGCCAGCCCCAACATATAGCACAGGCCGTGGGCCAGGAGACTTCCCCGGCCTTCGCTTCCCCTGGCGGCCTGACCGCCGAAATATGAGACGGTGATTGGAATGAGCGGGTAGACGCATGGGGTGAGGTTCAGTGCCATGCCGCCCACAAAGATCCCTAAAAGCGTCCATATCATTGCCGTACCTGCAAGAGGTCCAGGCGTTTTCTCCGCTTCACCCGTTTGGGTCAGACCAGCCGGGGCGCTGGAGATGGGCAGGCCTCTTCCCTGCCACTCGGGATAGCCGTAAGGATCTCGATGGACATTCTTGTAGCCGAGTTTAACAGCCACACGGGCTGCCGAGTCGCTGCGGACTCATGTCAGGCCCGCTCAGTAAAAGACAATCGTACGATTTCTATCCGGCCCAAGGAAGGTTTCGAGTGCCGATGCCTTGCGCCATCGCGACCATGAGGTGGGCTCCATGGGAAAGTTTATTGCCTCCTGCAGATGTCCTGTCCGGTACTCCCATTCCTGGCGGGTATCCACAAGAAGGAGGCTCTTCGGGTCCGCCCGATACTTTTCCGAAAGCTCGTCGGTAGTGATGATTCCGTAGCCCCCGGCTTTCCCTTCCTTCAGGACATCGTCCCATGTGGCCTGTCTTGGAGCGACGGCGCGATTGGTGAACCATAACGCCGCAACTGTAAGCAAAACCGCAAAGACGGCTGCAAATGTCGTTTTCTTGTTCTGCATGGGAGGACCTTTCCTGCTGACAAAAACTCTGTACTACTATCCGTCATTTTCTTGTTTTTTGAGCTGGATTTTCATGTTGACGGTTCTGTAAATCGTTTGACATCAACCTCTTAGGTGCACTTTGAGCCGAGGGGAACTGAACGGCACTTTCGTGTGTTTCGTACTCGTATCGCTCATTCAAAAATCGATGGATTGCGCTCCGAGACCGTGTCGTAACCGACCGGGGCAGAGCTGGTTTTCATCGACAACACGACACAGTCTCTCCGCTTCACCCATCCCACGGCTTTATCCTTATCCCATTGTTTTCTTTCGTGTATTTCGTGCCTTTCGTGGTTAAGGGTTTTGTTTTTGAATTTTGGTTGCGGCTCTGCTGCTCCACGGAGCTTCAGAGCTTCTTCTCGCGTTTGAGCTTCGAGATAAGAAATGTCGCCCCCCGAATGGAGAGCCCGGTCCTTTCGGCAAGCTCAGCCGGGTCGAGAGGACCATGCCTGCTTACCAACGAGATGATTTCCTCTTCCAGTTCTTCAAACCAGTCTTCAAAAAGCACCAGGAGGTCGGGATCGGTCATCGCCATGAGTTGCTTCGATTGAGCGACCTTATCCACCAGCCTTTGGCACATTTGTGTAGGGTCGACACCTTCGCCCATACATTCAGCAAGTCAGAGGTGGACGAGGCTCGTCACCTTATCGCCCTTTGATTCCCCCATGAGGTCCCAAAGAAATTGAGAACGTGCTTCCTCGCCCAGGTTTGCGAAAAGCTCCTTCAAAGCAGCAGACACTTCCCTGAGTGCGTCCTCTGGGTCCATAAGCCCGATTATCTTTTTCATCTCGTCCATAGGGTGAGATCCCCTCCCTCAAAAAGTCTTTCTTGCGGATAACAGGTCGTTCGCCACCATGCTGAGCGTCTGAATGACATCGAGAATTCTTCGGTCAACCAATTCATAGTAGATGAAGGGACCATTGCGCTCGATCCTTACAAGAAGAGATCTTTTCAGTTCTTTTAAGTGATGCGATACGAGCGGCTGAGAAAGATTGAGTTCCTCCACGATACTTCCGACCGATTTCTTTCCGGAACTTATATGACGAAGAATGCGGAGCCGGTTCTCATCTGCCAGGCTTTTTGCCAGGAAGGCTACCGTCTGGTAATACTCGGGCGAAAAAGGCCGAGTTCGGTCGTCAAAATCTTCCTGTCCGTCCTTCCGTGTTTCATCTGTTTGTCGTACGTTCGCGCCAATGCTCTCTTGCATTGCCATCACCCTGTTTCGTTCAGAGTTGCCTGGATGGTACCCGCAGCAGCCCGGCAGGCCGCCACGCCCTTCCGACAGTTCCTTTCCTTTGCTTCCGTGAAGCAATCGGTTCAACATATAAATGCATGTTTATATATTTGTCAAATGAAAAGAATTATGAGGTCCGAGGGAAATGCTGCGAAGAAATTGAGCCCGAATATCGGACGGTTACAGATCAGAAGAGCATTATACGTGCTACTATTTGGCATTTTGTTGTTTTGTTGGCAAAATTTGATCCTGCAGGCTCTGTAATTTGTTTGATTTCAACCTCTTAGGTACACATGGAGGCCGAGGGGAATCGAACGGCACTTTCGTGAATTTCGTATCTCCGGCTCACAATAAACGATGGGTTGCGATCCGAGACTGTGTCTTAACCGAACGGGGTTGGACTGGTTTTCATCGCCAACACGACACAGTCTCTCCGTTCCACCCATCCTGATCCCATTGCTTTCTTTTGTGATTTTCGCGTATTTCGTGGTTGTGAGCTTTTGCCTTTTGTATTTTGGTTGCGGCTTTGCTGCCCCAAGAAATTAATTCTGCCCGATCCATCCGTGTCGATCCGTGTTCATCCGTGTCATAAAAAGCTTATAAGCGGTTCCGCCGCACCGCCCCCCGACCCTTTAAGTTTCATGCCTGATCGGCAGTCTCACGATAAATGTCGCCCCCTCACCCGGTTTTCCTTCAGCACGAATACTTCCTCCGTGCCGCTCGGCGATTTTGCGGCAAATTGCGAGGCCCATTCCCGTCCCATCGTATTCGCTGCGTCCGTGAAGCCGCTGGAAGGGTTTGAACATGCGTTCGGCATATTGCTGTTCGAAACCGATCCCATTGTCTCTTACGACAATGTCACAGAAGCCTCCCCCTTTGCATTCCGCAAACACCTCAATGACCGGGCTTTTGTCACCCCGGAACTTCAGGGCATTTCCGATCAGATTCTGAAAGAGGCGGATCATCTGGCTTTCATCCACTTCTATTTTCGGCAGGTTTGCGATCTCGATTTTTCCATCCGTTTCTTTGAACTGCTGCTCAAAAATATTAGCCGACTCTTCAACTATTTTTCCGATTTCCACCTCCCTGAAAGGTTCAGGCCTGGTCGCCACCCGCGAAAATTGGAGCAGGTCGTTTAGCAACTGGCGCATCCTCGTCGCCGAATTGATCGCTCTGTCCAGGTATCC
>JAEZHY010000263.1 GCA_023416335.1 Pseudomonadota bacterium
TAGCCCAATGGCTGTTGTCGCCCGGTGAAGTCGGCTCGTCTTTGGTCTCACTGATTTCATTTCTGCCCGTAATAGCACTGACCGTGATTTATTTTCGGTTCATCTTCGGCTTTTTTCTGAGAAACAGTGAGCGGCAGGCGGATCTGTACGCAATGGAACTGGTCGGAAATCCTCTTCCTCTTATTTCCTCATTTGAAAAGATTGCGTACCGCAGCGGCAGGATAGAAGATCTTCCAAGCTGGCATCATTACAGCATCAGGCAGCGTATAGAATTCCTCGTCCAGGCTTTTGAAAACAAAGACCTGATTCGAAAACACAACCGCAAGCTCTATTCCTGCGTCCTGCTTTTCGTTGCAGTCATTTCCGGCCTGTTGCTGTTCAACATGCGTCTGAATGAACGCGGCGTGACAAAGAACCTGCGTTCAGAGGTTCAATTGCGGCTTCTCGGCCAGGCTGTTGAAATGGACCCTGAAAACCCCGGATTGCTGGGTGCATACGGAGGGTTTCTGTTCGAGAACGGCAGGTATTCCGAGGCCGAATCGGTCCTCAGAGGCGCTCTCACCTTCAATCCGGATGACGCTGTAATTCTCAACAACCTCGCATGGCTCTACGCCACTTCACCTTCCCCTTTCCGAAATCCCCGCGAAGCACTCGAACTGGCATATAAGGCGGCCACTCTCAAACAGGAGCCCTTCATACTCGACACCCTCGCCGAGGCTTATTTCATCAACGGACGTTTCAAGGAAGCACTTGACACCATCAACAAGGCCATCGCCCTGGGCGGCCCGCAGCAGGACCACTTCATGAAGCAGAAGGACAAATTCGAAAAGGCATTAAGCGGCCGATTACGGGTGTCCTGAAGCCTTCCGAGTGCGTCAACTCAAGGTGAGAGCATGATTGATCTCGATGCAGCCAATTACGCTCTGGGCTGCAGGACACTGTGAGAGATAGTTCCCGAAAGCTTCCTGTGCATCCTCCTTTTTGTCGGTCGGGACTTTCAGATCGTAGTTCACCCTGATTCTCGTGATTTTGAGAATTCCCCCGACATTTTCGATGTCTCCGGAAACATCAGCCCGAAAGACTTCTTTCGGAGTTCGAATTCCTTTCCTGGCAAGCGCCGCCGCCAGAGTCCCCATCATTCAGCCTCCGACCGCCCCGACTATGTGGTCCAGTGTGGCGGCATGCTCCTTTTCCGGATCGACTCCATAGAATTTCCTGATTCCTCCGTGCACTCCATAATAGACCGGTTCTCCGAATCCCTCGATAACGGCTTTACGTGTCGGGCCGCTCTCCCTGGTAATGACAATTCGGGACTGATGAACGATATTTCCCATGGGGCTGCCTCCTGTGTATCGCAGGTTTCTGCCGAGACTTCTCCTCTGTTGCAAAGAATTTAATCATTAGAAATGGGCAAAATAGCGGGAAATTCGGTGGTGCAGGTTCTTCAAGCGCTGTTGTTTTGTTTCACGCGAAGACGCGAAGGCGCGAAGAAAGAGAAGAACAGAGCAACAGCGGGAATAGGCGGCACGGTCGGGAGACCGTGCCGAACAGTGAATCGAGCTAAGTCCAATCTCCTTGCCGGTTAACCGCCGGGATTCCCAACGTGGAAGGGGCTATTGCCCAAAATTGGGAAAAAAGCTTCTCAGCGGCATTTTGCGATCAAACCCCCAGCCCGTCATCCCGGCTTTTAAGCCGGGATCCAGGTTTTTGGGGCCTTGAATTCGCGATCAATCCACCCCAAAGCCTGGATTCCGGTGTGAACTTGTCCTGATCGAAGAAAAGGGCCGGAATGACGCAATCGTGTCCGCGTACGCAATCTGAAGCTACCGCGGGGATTTGGACAATAGCCCCTCCTGATCGGCTTGCCTTAATCGGTCGGGTGAAATCCTGTCCCAATTTATCCTTCGCGGCTTCGCGCCTTCGCGTGCAAAAAAATAAAAACCGGGCTCCCTATAAAGGAACCCGGCCGAGAATACTCGAAATTCAAATGGTAAACGCTGTTACAGCCCGCTCAAGACGACCATCAAGTGCGCCACTTCGCTGAGGGGCGCGTTCAGGTTTGCCCTGTGGTTTGCGAAAAAGCCGCTGAAATCGGAATTGAGAATGATCCAGGGATTGATTCCCTCCGTGATGTGCAGTTCATGGAGGATCTCATCGACTATGTCCGTGGCGTGCATGGTCGTTAGCTGGTTTTTGAAACCCACGCGGCTGACCTTGAGAATTTCGTAGTAAACGTGGGCAACGCCCTTCGCATAGTAGAAATGGTCGTCGGCCTGGAACCATCCGCCAGGCATTACAAGCGACCTGTTAACGTTTCCGAGCAGATCCTTGTACGCAGAAACCAGTGACACAAAATTGTCGCGCCTGTAGTAGAAGTTCCTTTGCCCTTTTTCCAGCTTTGTTCGAAATTTCTTCAGATGTTCAATGGCCTGGCTGTATGAACTTTCGGCCGAAGGAAACCACCACAGCGTCGCGCTGTTCATGAGAAGATTGACCGCCTGCTCGAGGTCGGGATCGTATGTATCCGCGTCTCCCATCCTGGTGAGGCTGTCTTTGAGCCGAAGAGTGGTAAACCGGATGGCTTCGAGCACTCCAAGCTGATAGTTGTTGATGTCGTCGGTAAAACGTCCAATTATCAGGTCGTTTGGCCGCCAACCGAGCGTTCTTCCGTGAATCTCGTAATCCAGGAGTTTGATAACGGTATCCACGAATGTAACGCCCGCAACTGGTGAAATCTCGGGCAATACAACATGGTCACCGCCATGGGACTCTGCCCCATGCTCTGCCGCCCCCGGGGCCGCTCCGTGCTGCGCTTCGGGTGCTTTAGCCTGGGGAGCGGGTGCGTGCTGCGATGGAGCTGACGGCTGCTCGGCACCTCCGTGAGGCTGGGCAGGCTGCTGACCGGGTGCAGCATGACCCTGTTCGGCGCCGGGCGCGGGAGCCGCCGGTTTCTGCCCCTGCTCTGCCGGAGCCGCTCCTTCGGGTCCCAGGGTGTTCTTCTGAAGTGCCAATACGCCGGCTGCGGCGCCAAATACCATAAAAAAAGAAACGATTACAAATAAGACAAAAGCCCGCGGCCGCATTACCGGATTTCTGCAAAAGCTTTGGTTCTTAGCATCGAGGACTCCCATAAGTAGTGCTCCTTTGTATACTTCGGCTCAGCGTAGGATCAGACTTCCATATATGTCGCACATGCGTCGGCGGATTCCCAGGCAGTAACACTATACAACCATCTCGTATCCGTATTCAGCTTTGCTGATAATCTCTCGAAGAGAAAGCGGGCGATATTTTCCGAAGAGGGGTTATTTTCCTTAAAGAATGGCAGCTCGTTCAGGTATTTATGGTCTACCTCCTCAAGAGCCTCTCTGACAGCCCCCTTCACATCCGCAAAATCCACGAGAATTCCATTATTCTCGAGCCGCGTTCCGCGCAGGACCACTTCGATTTTCCAGTTGTGTCCGTGAAGATTTTCACACTTTCCGCGAAAATCAAGCAAATTGTGAGCCGCGGCAAAACTACCGATTACTTTTACTTCAAAAACTCTCTGGCTCAAAATAGAATCTCCTCCCAGCTCCCGGTCCTCTTCACATGAGTTGGACGCAATTTCGCCGAAACAGGGAGAAGCACGCCGGGCGCAAACTGCTAAATCCTAAAAAGTCCCTTTGCATCAATGATTTACAAAAATCTACTCGAAGGGTAATTTTTTGTCAAATGCAATCCGGAAAGGTGCGGCCAGCCCATGACATACCCTGCTTGATTCTCTTGTAACGGCAAAAGATCATTCGGCGCACGAGCAAAAACTCTGCCGACTCGACATCGCTCTAAGCATACTGCTCTTCGGATTCGGATGTTCAAACACTACCGGACCTACCCTCCAATTACCGCGAACACCGCGCTCATCTACAGATTTTGATGAATTGGCTGTTAGACAGCATCTCTGTAAGCTTGTGACCAATCGGAACCATGCCGCATGGGGGCGGCTCTGCCCTCGAATCCGGAACACATCGAACCCGGCGCTCAGCCGATCTGCGGGGACACATGGAAATCATACAGCTCAAAAACATCCGCAAGAATTATGAATTGGGCAGGATCACACTCGCTGTGCTCAAAAACATTACTCTGGCCGTTTCGGAAGGGGAATTCGTAGCGCTTATGGGGAAGTCGGGTTCCGGCAAGACAACCCTCATGAATATTCTGGGCTGCCTGGATCGGCCGACTTCCGGACACTATCGTCTATCCGGCCGTGACGTTTCCGAACTGTCGGCCGATGAACGAGCAATCATCCGCAACCGGCAAATCGGATTCGTATTCCAGAATTTCAATCTGCTGCCCCGGACGAGTGCCATCGATAATGTCATGATGCCGCTTTCCTACTCAGCCGAAGGCCTTGATGCAGATGGTCGCAAGAGGGCGGAAGAACTCCTTTGGAAGCTGGGGATGGCAGATAAAATGGACCAGGAACCGTCGCAGCTTTCGGGCGGTCAGCAGCAGCGGGTAGCAATTGCACGCGCATTGATTAACCGGCCGTCTCTTCTGCTTGCCGACGAACCGACGGGCAATCTCGATTCCAGGACTAGCGAGGAAGTCCTGAGAGCTTTTCAGAAATTGAACGAAGAAGAAGGGGTAACGATCGTACTGATTACCCACGACCCTTCGGTTGCAGCTTCCGCAGGAAGGGTCATCCACATGCGGGATGGAATCATCGGCGACCAGGATTCACGCAGTGCCCTCGCTGATGGAATTTCGGAACAGGCGAAGCCGGACGGGTTGCCGCAAGCAGGCTTTCGCTTCGGCACCATTATCAGGACTGCCTTGGACGGCTTACGCCGCAATATCATGCGGGCTGCCCTCACCACAATCGGGATCATAATAGGTGTGGCAGCGGTCATTGCTATGATGCAGATCGGCGGCGGTTCCTCCGCCGCAATCCGGAAGACTATCGCCGGCATGGGTGTAGACATCCTGGTCGTGATGCCCGGCACGGCATCGAGCGGAGGGGTAAACCTCGGCACAGGAAGCGAATTGACCCTTACACCGGATGACGGAGAGGCCATCGTAAGAGAATGCCCTTCGGTGAAAGCAGCCGCCCCGGTAATTCGGGCAAGAACCCAGGTGGTTTACGGAAACCGGAACTGGGTCCCCATTTTTATTTATGGGACTACGCCCGATTTTCTCACAGTACGAAGATGGAACATCGAAGAAGGAGAGATATTTTCCGAGCGGGATGTGCGTAACAGCACTGCACTCTGCGTACTGGGGCAAAGACTGGTGAACGAATTGTTCGAGGGAAAATCGCCAATCGGCGAAGACGTACGCATCCAGAACGTCGCGTTCAAGGTCATCGGGGTGCTCGAAAGAAAGGGGGCAAACATGATGGGAATGGATCAGGATGATATCGTGGTAGCTCCCTGGACAACAATAAAGAACAAAGTGACGGGGAACTCCGTCCCCAATGTCAATCAGAGTTCGAGTTCAGGGAATTCGGAAATAAATTCCCTCAACCAGGTTTATCCGACCGCCAAACAGCCTGTTTACCCACAACAGTCTGCCGTCCAGCAGGCAAATACGCCGATGATCGTGAAGTTCGCCAATGTGGATGAGATCCTGGCGGCTGCAAGATCCACCGTTGAAATCCCAGCCGCAGTAGAGGAAATAACGAGCATTCTGCGCGAGCGGCATCGCATTCGCGAAGGCCAACCCGAAGATTTCAGTATCCGCGACATGACGGAAATCACGAACACCTTTTCTTCGACAACTGCATTGATGACCAGACTGCTTCTGGCAGTTGCATTGATTTCCCTTGTAGTCGGCGGAATCGGAATAATGAATATAATGCTTGTGTCCGTCACCGAGAGGACCAGGGAAATAGGGCTGCGGATGGCTATCGGAGCCCGCGGCGCGAACATTCTCCAGCAATTTCTGACCGAGTCCGTATTCCTCTGTCTGCTGGGCGGGTTTATCGGCATCCTGCTTGGGCAAAGTGTTTCCCTTCTCGTCTCCATAGGGCTCAATTGGCCTATCGAATACTCAGGTTACGCCATTATGGCGTCTGTCGCCGTATCGACTACCGTGGGAGTCGCCTTCGGATATTATCCAGCATGGAAGGCAGCGCGCCAGGATCCGATAACGGCATTGCGATATGAATGAGTCGAGTGCACCAAAAGAAAACCTGGTGAAGAATGACTTCACCAGGTTCCTGGCTGGGGCCGAACTAACAGTGCCGGCCCGGAAATCCCGCTTTAGAACCCGAAGTCCCCCCCGTTGTCACCACGAAAGTCAGACGGAAAAGCTGTGTTTCCAAACTCGCCGCCGTTCTCCCAGGCCCTAGCCTGAGAAGTTGCCAAAGTGAGAGTCATGAGGGCCACGGCCAGGATACCGAATATCACTTTTTTAAACATCTTTAACTCCTTTCAATTTCAAACTTCAAAAATAACGTGAGCATCTGAATCAGATTTGTACAGAGTCCAAGTCATCTTAATTATTCGAAAAACTGCGAATGCTCACACAATGGCATTCAGGTCGACAAGGTAATGCGTTCAACTTCATCGGTACTGTTAAGCCGTCGCCTCCGCTGCCGCCCTCCAATTTGCATTCAGGACACCGGAAGCGCATAATCGCCTTCCATTGGAGATACCTCGACCGAAATGCTTCCAAATTTTCGACTCCACCGTATTGACAGACATAGCCACTTTTGTTACATAGAGCCTTCGCGGCGGCACTGGAGACCTAAGTTGATTCCAGAGGCGCTACGAGTTTCAGGCGGTGTAGCTCAGTTGGTCAGAGCACGCGGCTCATATCCGCGGAGTCCGGGGTTCGAAGCCCTGCACCGCCATTTTCTTTCATAAAAAGGGGATTCCGGAAGGAATCCTTTTTTCTTGATTGCTCAAACCTCTCATCCCGCCGTATTCTTCCACCAAAAATGCAAACCTGTAAAATGAACAAAACGGAGATTGCGGCCCTTTAAATGAAGAGAGAGGTTTGACATCGATCGCATCTTCAGCAGACAAGCCGGATGCTGCCGTCTCGCCATCAAATCCGGCCCCGGTTTTTCCTTAATAATGAGGAAGTTCCGGCGGAGGTATGCCATTTTTTTGTTGAAAACCGGAGAATTATCCTTTAATAGTTTATGAGAATGCAATAAAATTGAGAGAATTAAACCCGAGTCTTGCCCTGATTCGGTGGACTGAAAGGAATGAGTGTATGACTTTGACGAAGGCTCACATTGTCGAAAATCTTTTTGCAAAAAACATTTTCACCAAAACCGAATCAGCCCAGATAATCGAGACTCTCTTCGAGATCGTCAAGGATACCCTCGAAAAGGGTGAAGACGTCCTGATAAGCGGCTTTGGTAAGTTCAGCGTCAAAGACAAGAATCAGCGCAGAGGCCGCAATCCCCAGACGGGCGATCCCATTCTCCTTTCCCCACGCAAGGTTGTTACCTTCAAGTGCTCCGGCGTTCTCAGGGAAAGAATCAACGAGGGGAAATAACGGATTACGGAAGGAGATCCTCTTGAAAGGGGGACTCCCTTTTGAAACGTCGCAGTCGGAAGAAGGTGATGCGATCGTCACCTTCATTACCCCCCTGACTTATGAGAACGCCTCCCAAATATGGGAAAGCCTCGGAGACTTTCTGAGGAAGAAACGTCCTCCGTCTCTGGTGCTCGACTTGTCGGGAGTGGAAAGAACCGACAGCGCAGGCGTGGCGCTGTTGCGTGCCGTTCAGCGCTCATGCAGTAGAAGCGGGATTCATCTTCGATGTGAATCCCTCCCGCCGTCTGCTCAGCATTTTCTTCGCTATATTGAATCTACCACTGAGGCAGTTCCGCCTGAGAAATCTCCCGTCATCACCACATCCATTGCTGCACGTTTCGGTGATATGCTGATCCGGACCGCACAAGGACTAACGGGTTTCATACGCTTTTTGGGCAACTTTCTCGTTACCACGGCCGCTTGCGTGTTCCGTTTCAGGCGTTTCCGGTGGAAAGAGATGCTATACTACCTGCAGCTTTCCGGGGCAAATGCGCTGGGAATAGTGTTCATGGTGAGTTTCCTGCTGGGCGTTGTCATGGCCTATCAGGCTGCCATACAGCTCAGGCAGTTTGGAGCGAACATTTTCGTGGCCGACCTCGTCAGTCTCGCTCTGACACGCGAACTCGCGCCGGTTTTCACCGCAATGTTGCTGGCTGGACGTTCGGGTTCCGCCTATGCCGCCGAAATCGGGACGATGAAGGTTGGAGAGGAATTGGATGCCCTCGCCGTACTCGGGTTCAATCTCACCGAATTCATAACGGTGCCCAAGGTGGTTGCGCTCATGATAAGCGGACCGCTTTTGACGATGTGGGCCAATTTCTCCGGAATACTTGGCGGTATCGCAATATCCCGGGTATCTCTCGACCTCACGGCTTACAGTTTCCTCTACGAAGTTTACCAGGTACTTGAAGTCAGCGATATCGTCAGCGGATTGATAAAAGCCGAGTTTTTCGCTATCCTGATTGCCTTGATCGGCTGTTTCAAGGGGTTCCAGACCACTCAGGGTGCGGACAGCGTCGGCCGCCAGACTACGTCGGCGGTTGTGAATGGCATCTTCTTCATCATCTTTGCCGATGCACTGTTCACGGTGCTCTTTCACGCAATTGGATGGTAACCGCAGAATGCAGGATGATACGCCCGATACGGATCTTAGCCGACACGCACTCTGTGTGAGAGATGTGTCGCTCGGCTACGCCGACAGGACCATCCTCACCAATGTGGACTTTTGCGTCGATGCCGGAGAAATCGTTACGATTCTGGGCGGCAGCGGAAGCGGCAAAAGCACCCTGTTGAAATCAATAATCGGCCTGCTTCCTCCCAGGAAGGGAGAGATATACGTATACGGCAGCAGGATCTCCGGTTCAGGGTCGGAAGAGTCGCTCCTGTATGCGAGAAAGAGAATCGGCGTGCTTTTCCAGTCGGGAGCACTCATTGGTTCGATGACTGTGGCGGAGAACGTTGCACTCCCGATCCTGGAATTTTCGAATGTCCCAAGAGAAATCGCCGCCGACATTGTCAGATTGAAGCTTGAAATGGTGAAGCTGGGCAGGTTCGGTGATTTTTACCCCTCCGAGCTGAGCGGGGGCATGAAAAAGAGGGCCGGGCTTGCCCGAGCAATGGCGCTCGACCCGCAGATACTCTTTTGCGATGAGCCGTCATCAGGACTCGATCCCGTAATCTCCGCCGAAATGGATCAACTCCTTCTGGAACTCAATCGCTCTCTGGGGATTACGATTGTCGTGATTACGCACGATCTGCCAAGCATAAAAACCATATCCGACTGGTCGATAATGCTGGATGGCGGCGCCAGGGGAGTGATAGCAAGAGGCACTCCGGAGGAACTGGAGAACAGCCCTGATCCCAGGGTCCGACGATTTTTTCGCAGACAATCTGAAAACGGCGGTCTTTCGGCGTCCGGAGGAGATGCATAGAGTTGGCCCGCAAAATCAACGCATTCTGGATCGGTTTTTTCGCTCTGCTCTGCGGAGTTCTGATCGTTGGGTCGATAATATGGCTCGCGTTTTCCTCCTATTTCGAGAATACGAAGCTATTCGTCAGCTATTTCAGCGAATCCATCAAAGGTCTTCAAAAGGACGCCGTGGTCAACTACAAAGGGGTTCCCGTCGGCCGCGTGGCAAATGTCGGCCTCGCTCCAGACGGGCGGCTGGTCGAGGTGGTCATGGCCCTGAAACCCGATTTTCGGGTCGATCAGAGTATAGCCGTACAACTCAGGGATCAGGGACTCACCGGTCTTCGATATCTCGAAATCGATACGGCCCCCGAAAACATCGATCAGATCACCCCCAAGATTTCTTTTCACACCAGATATCCCGTAATCAGATCCTACCCGTCCGAGCTCGAACAGCTCAAATTTGCGCTCCAGGACATCTATGAAAAATTTTCCTCGCTTAATCTGCAGGCGCTCACGGAAACATGGACCAAAACCGCCCAACTCGTGAATAATCTCTTGCTGCAGTTTGGAGCCGAATCCGAAACTGGAGATCTTCGGGAAACCATTTCCGCTTTGAAGAAGACAACGCAGACTTCCGCCGCTCTCATAGATCGGATTTCCAAGGCTGCCCCGCAGAAAGAACTAAACAAAGGCTTCCAGGATCTCACTGCAACACTCGCATCGTTGCGACAGGCTTCGGACATTCTGGCACAGCAACTCAAAGGCATGCCGCCGGACGTTCTCAAACAGTTGTCGTCGGACCTGGGCGCTACGGTCAAAACGAGTGGGACGCTCCTTTCCAGCCTGCAGGGCAAAATCGACAACTCGGCCGTTCTGCTCGAGCAGGATCTCCAACAGCTCAGGGTCCTGATCATTCAGCTAAATTCCTTGATCGAGAATCTGAAGGAACAGCCGAACCGCCTGATTTTCCCAGGCAAACAGCAGGCTGAGCCGTTTCGCAAGAAGTAGAGGCCTCTTTTCTGAAGTGGATATAATGAGGATGGACAGCGGAATTGAATATCAAAACAACAACAAAACATGCCGTGACGGCGGGAAGGCAAGGGTTCAGGTTGGCTGACGGGATTCGATCGTGTGTGCTGCTTTTGGCTGCTTTGCTTGTTACCGGGTGCGCGGGTATGTTTTCAAAATCGGCCCCGCCGGAATACTACCAGATCGACTACCCATTTCAGTCGCTTAGCTGCTCGAAACCGTTTCCAGGGGCGGTGCGCATCTGGAACTTTTCCGCTTCCGCCCCTTTCGATCGCGAACAAATGCTCGTAGTATCCCCTTCCCTGAATGTCCGCTTCTCATCCAACTACAAATGGATCGCTCCCCCCGGAAACATGCTTGCAGACAAGCTCATACGCGACCTCTCCAGGGGTTCCGTGTTTCAGGATGCCGTACCGGTTGGTAACCCACTCTTTGCAGCTTACGAGATGAGCGGACGAATCTACAAGTTCGCTCTCGAAGAAAACGGCTCCCCCCCTCATGCGGTTCTGGATCTGGAAATCAGCCTTTGGCAGGAAAAGCCCGTACGGTCTGTTCTTTTCCGAAAAAATTTCCATTATGAAAGTCCCCCCCTGCAGAACTCCGATCCCACCGTCTTCGCCAATGCAATTGCAAGCCTGGTTGCCCAACTTTCACTCGATCTGAGAAACGATCTCTGCTCGATCACACCAGACAACTCGCGTCAAGCCGGCGGCTGATGTGCTCGACCTGGCGCTTGACCTTGCCGCTTTTCTCCAGTTCCTTCGAAAGCACGTTGATCCCGTAGAGTACCGAGCTGTGACTGCGCAGAAATGACCGTCCGATCGACTCCAGAGACTCCGTTGTGTAGCGCCTGCACAAATACATACCGATTTTACGCGCAGCAGCCAATTCCTTCCGCCTCTTCGAGGACCTGAGATCTTCCATTGAAATCTGGAAGGCACAGCAGACAATATGCTGAATGTGTTCGATCGTCATTTTCGGAAGCCGATCGAGCATCGTTTCGGTGACTTCACGCGCAAGGTCGAGAGTGACCGGAACGCCGAGAATGTTCGTTTTTGCCATTATACCAACCAGACAGCTTTCCAGTTGCCTGATGTCCCCCGTAACCCGCTCCGCCATAAACTCTATTACTTCGACCGGCAGCCCTACGTTTTCCCCTTTGACTTTCTTCCTGATGATTTCCATTCTGGTCGAAAAATCCGGTGGGCCGATCGGTGCCACAAGTATACCGCTGAGCCGAGACTGCAATTCCATGGAGAGTTTTGGAATGTCTTTCGGGAAAGTGTTTCCCGTGTACAGAATCCTCTTTCCCCGGTCCATCAACTCGTCCAGGGTGAAAACGAGTTCATTCTGGATCTTCTCTTTACCGCTGAGGAATTCGACTTTTTCGAGCAAAAGGACGTCGCATTCGGAACGAAACTTATTCTTGAAGTTCTCTATGCTTCCATTTTTGATGGAGTAGATCATTTCATTGGCAAATTGCTCGGCGGTCACATAGTGCACCCGCAGTTCCGGTGTGTTTCGGCAGATGAAATTCCCAACTGCGTGGGAAAGATGGCTCTTTCCAAGTCCGGTTTCGGAAAGGATAAAAGCTGACTGATTATAGAGATGTTGCCCTCTCGCAATCCCAAGGGCGGTTGCGTAGGCAAAGTGGTTGGAATTGCCCACAACAAAATCATCGAAAGTAAAACGCGAATTAAATACCGGGCCGGCTCGCTTGATCAGGTCCCCCATGGCGATCTGCCGGGGCAACTCCGGCTCGGAGTCCTCTTGGGCTGAAGACTCTTTGGATTCCGTCTCACCTGATACGATCTGGTATTCCAGCTTGTGGATCATCGGGAACTGTTCGCGCATTACGGCCAGGAGCTTCAGCTCCAGCTTCTCTCTCAACCATTCGATGTGAAATCTGTTCTTGCAGCCAAGAACGACTGTTTCGTTTTCCAGATCAAGAAACTTGATCGATGAGACCCAAAGATCGAACTGCCCCCTCGACAGACTCGTCTTCAGTTTCCTCTTAATTTCCTGCCACTTCTGGTCCATAATCCTCCGTTCACGTCATTTCCGCGACTTGAGTTTGGAAAAAGAAAAAAATCATCCTGTGGGGCGAATAGCGGCCCCCGCGCACTATTCGCCCTTTTTGAAACCTGCTGGTAATGAGTTGGTGAATTAGAAGAATGGCCCCGGAAAGAAACTTCTTTTTTACTGCTCCCCCTTAAATTGTGAGGCATGTTTTAGACGAGAAGCCGTCATCGGTCAAAGTTGATCTTCTGAGTTTTGGGCGAGAAACTCGAAATCGGTGGGAACGTAAAAAATTCTTAAGATGAATGGATGTTAGGTCACATGACTAGCTAAGGTGCTGAGAAAAAAGGCACTTTCAGCAAACAAAAAAATCCTTTAAAATCAATGGCTTAATGCATTTAACAAGGCGATTCTCGAAAATGGGATAGATCAAAGTCCCATTTTCGCCGATTTTCGCACAAAATCGCCCACAGGCATCAGGAGCGGTTCCCCGTCCGAAGCCACGCCTTTCCAAGATCAGCGCCCAGCACCATTTTGACATCTAACTGATAATTCCGGTATCCCCGACTTTCAAGCCCTTCTCCATTATTAATTGACGCGGATTACGAGGCTTTTCTATAATGACGGCAACCTGTTAGCGACCAACGTATTTTTTCTTCTCATCCGCCCAGGGCATGGACCATGACTCGAGAAAAAATTGGAGGGGAAGCGCAGCGTCCGCCAAGAATTTCAAAATTTTCCAGTTTTGGCCGGTTTTAGCCGTTTTCGTCACCGCTCTCCTGACCGCATCTCAAACCACCAACGCCCAGTCCGTTGGCCCGGGAAAGATCCATGAACCGGTTATCGCCGGGACTTGGTATCCCGGGACAGAGTCGGAACTGAAGAGTCTCATCGTACAGTATCTCGCCAGGAAACCTGCATCCACTATCGAGGGTCCGATCTCAGCCCTCATCGTACCTCACGCAGGCTATATTTTTTCCGGATCTGTCGCGGCATCTTCCTATGCGCTGCTCCAGGGGAAAGAATTCGATTCCGTAATAGTCATCGGACCGAGCCATCATGTCCGGTTCACCGGAGCAGCAACCTACGATTGTGCCGGATTCCGTACCCCGCTTGGGGTGGTTCCCGTCGATACGCAACTCCTTTCCGCTTTGATTAAACGCGACTCGCGCATAAAAAGTCTACCCGAGGCTTTCGAAAAAGAGCACTCCATTGAAATACAGCTTCCTTTCCTGCAGACAACCGTACCGCGTGTCAAGCTTGTCCCATTGTTGATGTCCGATTACGGAACTGCGACTTGTCAGTGGCTCTCCGATGCCATTGTCGATGCCTGCAAAGGAAAATCCGTGCTGATCGTGGCCAGTTCCGACCTTTCTCATTATCACCCTTGCGAAACAGCCAGGGAGATGGACGAGCGTCTGCTCCAAAAAGTCCGTGCCCTGGATCCGCAAGGGCTTGCTGAATGCCTGGACAGCGACAAGTGCGAGGCCTGCGGTCGAGGGCCGATCCTTACAACTATGCTCGCGGCCAAAAAGCTCGGCGTCGATAACTGCAAAGTGCTGGAAACTGCCAATTCAGGAGATGTCACGGGAGAGAAATCATCCTCTCGCGGTGTCGTGGGATACGCATCCGGGGTTTTCTACAAATCCGGTGCCGACCGGGATTCAGCCGAAAAGCCCCAAAAGGCTGGGATCGATCTTGGATTGACGCAGGAGGAGCGCAAGGAACTGCACTCTACAGCCTGGAAAGTCATCGATTCTAAATGCAAAGGAATCGAGGTTTCCAGAAGTGAGTCATCGTCACCGAGGCTAAAGGAACCCCGAGGCGCCTTCGTGACAATCTACAAAAAGGGGGAACTGCGCGGCTGCATCGGGCAGGTAATTGCGAGGATGCCGCTCGCCGAAGCTGTGGCCCAAATGGCTGAAGCGGCCGCATTCCAGGATCCCAGGTTCTCTCCCGTGCGGCAAGACGAACTTAAAGACCTGAAGATAGAAATCTCGGTCCTGACCCCGTTTCGGAAGATCGAATCACCCGATGAGATCGAACTCGGCAAAGACGGGCTTATTGTAAAGCAGGGTCCGAACATGGGGCTCCTTCTGCCCCAGGTTGCCACGGAATACAAATGGAACAGGACGGAATTCATGGAACACACCTGCCTCAAAGCCGGTCTCCCGAGAAGTTGCTCCAAAGACAAGGAAACGGAAGTCTTTGTCTTTTCGGCAGACGTTTTCTAAAAGAGCGCATGTCATGAATCGAAATCGGAACAAACCCGCTGGAACGTTTTCCGAGGGTCTGGGCAGGCGCAAGTTCTTTAACTTCTCTTTCGGATGCGCACTCTTCTGTGGAGCGTTTCAGCTCATTCCATTCAGCTTATCAGCCTCAACGTGCGCCCAGACAATAAAGAAGGGACTTCTCGGCCGTAAGCTCTCTCCCTACTTCACTCCCCTTCCCGACAAGCGCGTCCGATGCGAATTATGTCCCAGACAATGCGAGACCGGCAACGGCGAACGCGGCTACTGCCGAGTCAGAGAAAATCGAGACGGCAGGTACTATTCGCTCGTTTTTGGCAACCCGTGCGCAGTCCACGTCGATCCCATCGAAAAGAAACCCTTCTTCCACGTACTTCCATCCACCAAATCATTTTCCCTTGCCACAGCAGGCTGCAATCTCAACTGCAAGTTCTGCCAAAACTGGGAGATTTCTCAGGCCGATCCGGCTGACACCCTCAACTATGAGCTTTCCCCTGAACAGGTGGTGGAGAACGCTTCCCGTGCACAATGCGCTTCCATAGCTTCCACCTACGTGGAACCGACCATATTCAACGAGTACATGATGGAAATCGGGAAGAGCGCAAAGGAGCGCAAGATACTGAACGTCATGCACTCGAATGGTTTTATCAATCCTAAACCGCTCGAGGACCTTTGCGGTGTCCTCGATGCCGCCTGTATCGATCTGAAAGGTTTCACGGAAAAGTATTACGCAGAAATCACGGAGGGGACTCTCGCCCCGGTGCTGGAGACTCTTAAATGCCTGAAGAAAAGAGGTGTCCACACGGAAATAGTCAATCTCATCGTGCCGGGAAAAAACGACGGCACGGCCGAGATCAGGGCCATGTCCCGCTGGATAAGGGACGAACTCGGTCCGGATGTTCCCCTTCATTTCACCCGGTTTTACCCGCTCTACAAATTAAAGAGCCTCGATCCCACACCAATATCCACTCTTGAGGCAGCCTGGAAAACTGCAGCAGAAGAAGGGCTCCATTTTGTCTACCTCGGAAACATCCCGGGCCATCCCGCAGAGGACACCATCTGCCCTCAATGCAGGAAAGTCGTAATAAAACGTGTCGGATACAATGTCTCTTCGGTGTCGCTCGACAAGGGAAAGTGCGCAGGATGTGGGAGGACGATACCGGGAATTTGGAGCACGACCTGACCGAATCGGGCTAATTTTCTTTCCAGCCGATCAGAAGAGCAGTCGAAACCAGAAAACCTCCCATTGTCGGCAAAAGCAATGTATTGGGGACCCCGAAGACCGGGAGGAAGAATAACGACACGGAGATTGCACCGCCGGCAGCCCCAACAAGGTCCGCCGCGTACAGGCCCGTTCCGGAAGCTCTGCCGGTTGCAACTGCTGCCGTATATTGACCTCCTCCGAGCAGTCCTGCGAGAAAAGCCGCCAACAGAAAAAACGGAACCGAGAGATCTATCTCCGAAACCATGGTCAGACTCGATCGGAAGTATGAAAGCCCCAGGAAGAGAATTCCGCAGTATGAAGCAAGCACGCTCTGAATGACAAATAGCCGCAACATCGGTTTTCGTGAAAAGAAGCCTCTTTTTGCAATCGCACTTCCACAAGCCAGTCCCGCCATGAAGAATGAGACAATCAAGGCAAGCTGAGTGTAGGCCGAGCCCTCCATAATCTGGAAGGATACAATAAGAACGATTTCGAGCACAATCAGGGTCGCGCCGCAGATCCCCGTACTCAGAACAACAGCGCCTTTCCTGCCGAAAAACACAGAAACGAGGAAAACCGTAAAGCAGAAGATTATGCCGATTCCTGTAAGAGGAATGGAATCGATACCACGGTAAACATTGTCGAAAATCTTCCCGAGCAGGGGATGTATTTGAGCGCTCCACAAACCGAGGCCATAGAGGTAACAGACAGGTTTAAAATCTTCATTTACCCTTGCGGGAATGTCCGCGCCGATCACCGAGTCCACATAAGCGACGCGAATCGGATTCAGAAGATCGAAAAGGTAGTAATCGCGCACATACTGGAGATCGAGACCCCGCTCCCGAATTCGGTCAACCGGAACGCGGGGATCTACAGGGATGAAACCAATATCATCTGACGCGAGAAAGTGTGCGCCTTCCCCCGTCATGACGAAAACGAAACCGAATACCTTTTGAAGGGTCATGTTAAGCGACTTGAGCAGCAGTGCCTGCCTGAGACCTATGATGTCAGGGGCACAGGGGACCCCGAAGGAGAATATGCCGCCCGGATTCATCAACCGCTTTATGCCTGTAAAGAACTCCACCGTGTAGAACCTGTTCATTTCAGCATTGACGGGCTCCCCCATGCTCAGGAGTACAACGTCATAGCGGTCCTTTGCCTCTCTCATAAACCGGTTCGGTTCAACATAGAACATACGAACTCGAGGATGGGAATCTTCCGCAGAGAAAGATGCTTGCAGCACCACCGAAGCGAATTCGGCAAGCGCGCGTTCCTGCTGCACGTTATCGACACGCAGCACTCCCGGGTGTTTGACTACTTCCTGCAGCATCTCAGGAGAGCAACTCCCGATTATCAGAACCGACTTTGGGTCCGGGTGGCTCAGAAGCGGGATGTGTGCAGCCGGTTCGGCACTTTGCCTATCAGGACTGGAGTAGAGCCACAGGCCGTTTGAAAAGAGAGAGAATTGCCCGCCGTCGTATACAAAAGTCAGATTATGATATGGGGTGTCGCGCGATTGCAGAAAATTTCGTCCCCATTCCCACCCCCTCGTCTTTTGTTCGATTTGCATGGAATATTGCAGCAATCTTGCACAGGCAAGGAGCACCAGGGACAGGCATGTCGTCAGCAAAATCCTCCGCCGCTTTTTCGATAGCGTGACGATTGCAAATACCGATGCAAGCGAAATCAGGAAGACAATCAGACTTCCCCCAAAAGGAGTACTTGCAGGGAGGAGCACGAAATAGAAAAAGAGGCCTCCGGCACAGGCCCCGACAGCTTCCGTGAGATAAACGGAGCCGGCCCCGTCTGTCGATTCGAAAGAAGCAGAGGCAAGTTTGCAGGCCAGAGCGAATAGTGCACCTGAAAGACAGCATATCGGACCCGTGACGGTCGTAGCGATCATTACCATCGCCCAGGGTGAGATAAGCTCTCCGACAGGGAGGGACCATAACATCCTTGCGGCCCGAACCCATATTACAGTTGCAGGCAGCATGGCGGAAAGCAAGGCGAATCCGTACAGAAGGTTCGTCGCACCCGGCGAACGATGCCGGAATAATCTTCCGAAAGTTGCGCTCCCGACGGCGGTCCAGAGAAGCCAGCAGGCGAGGATGAACCCCGTTGAAAGCTCGTTTCCGTGAAAAACGACAAGCAACTCGCGAAGAATGACTATCTGCGCAATGGAGGACGTAAAGCCCACAAGAAAAATCAGCAGAAAAAGTCGCATGCCGTTGTTCCGTACCGATTGGAGTGATCGATCCTGCAACGGCAGATTATCATCATGAAGCTGATTGAGAAAGGACGAAGGTATATTGGCAGGCCTGGTTTAGTGCGGACGGAACGGGTTGCAGGCCGATCCCGGGCATTGAACAAAGCTCAGGATCGGCAAGGCTCGGATGGGATGCATTTTCAGTTCGTCTCCGCTTCGGATTTGCCGTCCGCTCTGCGCAGCCTTTTTTCGAGACCGGTCATAACCAGAAAACCGGCCAGAAAAAGTCCGCTGATTCCTTGAACCGGATTTTCCGCAATGTGCAGAAATCCAGCCGCCCCTATGACAACGCCTAAAACGATCTGGATCATGAAAGTCATTTCCGACCTCCTCTGTTTGACCGGAGCTTAAAGCAAATTCCGTTCCAAGGATCCTCAGCTTGAGAAATGACATTTCACAGGGACCAGCACCTGAAGAGGATACAGGTTCTTTGGCAAGGTGCCGGACACGAATCCGGAATACTTATGATATTACAACATTGGATCGGCAAACGATTTAACGAAATATCGTCATTTTGCGGATTCTAAGGAGGGGCAACAGGAAAGACGCTGTATTGGTGAGATGACGGTCATGTTGGCGTAAGACTACACCGAAATTCAAAATTGAAGTCACGGCTTACTGAGTTGTAACTTTATGCTGCTTTCGTGGTAACCTCAAAAATGTCTCAACGAAACCGGCAGAGGCCCTGATCCTCAGCGTTGATCAAAGGACCGCCTCAATCCCTTATAGCTTTTACCAGCCTGATTTATTCCTTTTTTTCGCCATAGCTCACCTCCTGCAAAATCCCCAGCAACACCGACCCGATCTTCTTTGCGGTTCCCCGCCGGGAATCCGCGAAATGCTCAGCCGACCGGGCCATGTTTGCCAATTCGGTGCCTTTCAGAATCCGGGAAAGAAATTCTAACAGGTCCCGTTCGGAATTGAGTCTGGCTCCGCATCCGGCGTCCAAAAGGCTTTTTTCGATTTCACTGAAGTTGAAAAAGCTGGGTCCCCAGCAGACAGGCTTTCCCTGTGCCACGGCTTCCAGCGGATTATGCCCGCCCAGCGGCACGAGGCTCCCCCCGATAAAAGCAATTCGACAAAGTCCGTAGGCTTTTGAGAGTTCGCCGAGCGTGTCCAGAAGAAAGACGGATCTACCGGCAGCGGATTCTCCCTTGGAACGTATACCCGCACCGAGGTCCGAGCTTTTGCAGAGCGCCTCTAATTCCAATCGCCTGTGAGGGTTTCTCGGTGCAACGATCAGCAGCAAATCGGGTATTTGAACCAGGAGGTCCCGGTGAATCCGCAGGAGAATCGCCTCTTCGCCTTCATGAGTGCTTCCGGCCACCAACACAGGTCTTCCGGGTTCCAATCCCAATTCGCATCTCATCGATTCAACTTCGGACTCAGTCACTCTGCCGAGCATCGATGCTTCGAATTTTAGATTTCCCGCGGCAATTACCCGGCCGGGGCACCCGCCCAGTCCCACAAAGCGTTTCCGGTCCTCTTCCGTCTGGCTGAAAATAAAATCGAAGCGCCGAAAAATCATCGAAGCTATTCGGGCAAGACGCGAATATTTTCGGGACGACCCTGGCGACAGCCTACCATTGACCAAAACGGCAGGAACCCTTTCCCGTCTGAGTTGAAAGAGAAGGTTCGGCCAGAAATCCGTTTCGATCAGGACGAAAAGCGAAGGTTTCAGTCGCCTGAGAATGTTTTTGATCGCCCAGGGGAAATCATGAGGCATGAAAAAGAAAGAATCGACCAACCCGGCCAGACGCCCTTCTGCCAGGGCCATTCCGGTTTCGGTTGCGGTGGAGAACAGGATTTCGAGTTCAGGATCTCGCTGTCTTAATTCCATTACAAGCGGGACAGAGGAAATCGTTTCACCTACGGAAAGCGCGTGGATCCATACACGTGGCCGTCGAAGGGGCCCGCCTTCAGTTTCAGGAAGAGAATCAGGCAGCGAAAGGCCCATGCGGGCTGCGTAATTGCGTCTGTATTTTCCGTCCGTCCGGGACCTGCAGAAATAATAGAAGAGGAGAACCGGCCAGCAAATGCCGGCAAGGCTTGTCCAGGAAAGTCTGAAAATCTCTTCAAGGACGCTCATCGGTCCAGCCTGCGGTTTCGAGTACCAGCCTGGCGACACGGTCGGATATCCCGGGTTTTCCCAATTGCTCGCGAATGCGAATCAGTTCGAGACGCTGCGCCTCCAGGAGCATCGGATCTTTAAGGAGCCGCACGGCTTCTTTCCCGATGAGATCCGAGCGCGCCCGATTCTGCACGAATTCCGGCGCAACCTCGTACCCTGCTATGAGGTTTGGCAGGCCTATATGCTTGACGTGAATGAGGAGCTTTCCGATTTGCGCGCTGAGATTCGACACCCTGTTCGTTATGACCATGGGCGTGCCGAGGATTGCAGCTTCCAGAGTGACTGTGCCCGAAGCCGTAATAATCAGGTCGCACGCCCGGATTACCCGGTATGTATCGTTGGGAACGATCCGGACCGGCAGGTTGTACCGTTCGGCCCGCTGTGCGATTTCGTGCGGATTCAAAGAAGGCGCTACCGGTATGACGAATTCGGTTCCCGGGAAAGTTTCCGCAATGATTCCGGCGGATTCCATGATGAGATCGAACAACAGCTTTATTTCGCTCCGGCGGCTTCCCGGCAGCAGACCGACGACAGGTCCCTGCCCCTCCCGATACAAACGATCGCATTCCTCTTTTGGCGGAACGGAAAGAACCGTGTCGATCAGAGGATGCCCCACATACTGAACATCCATTCCATGCGAACGGTAAAAGGATTTTTCAAAAGGAAGTATTACCGCCATGCCGGCGGCCGTTCTTTTGATGGACCTGACCCGCCCTTCCCGCCACGCCCAAATCTGCGGGCTGATGTAGTAGAAGACCTTTGAGCCGATTTTCCCGGCTACTCGTGCCAATAAGGAATTGAAATCGGGAAAATCTATAAGGACCACAACGTCGGGAGGATTACTCCGCAGATGAGAGGTAAGTCTGCGCCAGGAGCCGTATAGAGCGCGAATATGGGCCGCGACTTCGAAAGCGCCGACGACCGAAAGTTCCCGATTATCGACGATCACGGGCACCCCTGCTTCCCTTAAGAGAGGACCGCCGAGGCAGCTCAGCCGGGTTTCAGGAGCAATGGACCATATCGAACGGGCAAGATGAGAGGCGTGAAGATCTCCGGAGGCTTCTCCGGCGCTTATGAAGATGTCCAAGCCTTCTACTCCGGGAAGACGCGCTTTGCGCGCATTTGTTCCTCGATCTGCTGAGAAATCCTGATAGCAGCCGCAAGGGCCTGGTATCCCTGCCTGCCGTCCACTTCAGGAGGAGTTCCGGTTCGAACCGATTTCAGAAAAGAGCTGATCTCTTCTTCCAGCGAATCCTTTTCGACGATTTCGAATTCTTCCATCGAAAGCTCAGGGAAACCGTCTTCTCCGGCTTCCGCTTCCCTGTAGACGGCATAAGAGCGCTTTTTGGCATAGTCGGCGGAAAAGTAACAATTTTCCTGAAAAATACGGAGCTTACGCATATTCTTGATCGAAATCCGGCTTGCCGTAAGGTTTGCAACAGCCCCGTTGGCAAACTGAAGGCGCGCGCTAGCAATATCGGGCAAATGACTCAGAACGGAGATGCCGGAAGCGTGAATCTCCTTCAGGGGGGAATCGATAATATGCAGGGCAATGTCGATGTCGTGGATCATGAGATCCAGGATTACGTCTACTTCCAGTCCTCTTTCGTTAAAAAGCGCAAGACGGTGCGCTTCGACAAACATCGGATTTCTGAGGCGAGACCGGATGGCCGTGAAGGCTGAGTTAAATCGCTCAAGATGGCCGACCTGAAGAACCGCGCCTTTCTGTGAAGCTACGGCGATAAGTTCTTCCGCTTCCTGCAGGCTTTTTGTCATCGGCTTCTCAAGGAGGACATGCACACCCGCGGAGAGGAATTCTTTCGCAATAGCGTGGTGCTGAGGCGTGGGCGTCACTATGCTGACGGCATCCACCTTACCGATCAGGTGCCTGTAATCGGATACGGTTTTGGTCTTTACCTCTTCTGCAACGTTGCCGCCCTTTCCCGGATCGATATCGACAACCGCCACCAGATCGGCTTCAGGTAGCCTGGCATATTTCTGGGCGTGAAAGCGGCCGAGATACCCCACCCCTATGACGGCAACTCGTGTCGCATCCTGGCTAGGCGACCGGATCAGGATCGCCGGTTTGGGCTCGTCTTTGCTTTTCTCCGCATCCGATTCAATGTGATGATGCCACCCGTTGCCGTCCAGCAGGCCGGCTTCAAGTGCAGCCAGTGCGTCCTGGTCCTGGGACTCTTTCGGCCATAGACCGTCCTTCTGCACGAGAATGGAAATTCCGGCGGCATCCGCGGTATCTATCATTTTATCCCGGTCGAACATGAGCGTCTTGCCGGCTTCGACAACAAGGACGCGCGCATTGACACGCTGCATCGCCCTGATGGTTTCGGAACCAACGGCGGGGACATCGAAACGCAGATCCTGGATAGGCTTGCTGACTTTGACAACGACCGCACCCTCACGGCAGAGGCGCCCTCCTCTGAGGATGGTCGCATCGGTACCATCAATACCCTCGACGGCAAGAACCGCCTGGTTCTTCACTATCAGGCATTGCCCGATATCGAGCTTTCCAATCGCCTTGCCCAACGTCCAACCGAATGCAATGTCGGCCTGCTCGCGACGATTCGGTTTACGGCGGGTCAATACTCCTTCGGGAGCAAGAAGTTCGGGAAGAAAGATGGTGGACGGCTGAATTATTATGCCTTCGGACTCCAATTCGTCCGCAAGGGCCCGCAGAAGTGAGTCGTCCTTCTTATTTCTCAGCCGGTTGAGAAAGCGCACCGCCCGCCAGTCAGGGCGAATTTTGGTGTAAATCCTGGTCTTGTTGATTGCCCCCGCCATGGCGGCATGGGTTACACCGGCATTGCGGAAGGTCTTGATGAGGCGATTCAACTGGCCAAGTTTCAGCAGGTGGAATTCATCCACGTACTTTGCCAGCGCGGGATCGGTTTCACCGTCAAAACCCACTGCAAGCACCTTGACCGAGGACAGGCGTGCCGCATGCGCAAAGAGCATCGGGAACTGTCCGCTTCCCGCAATTAGCCCGATCCTGTCCTGCCCCGTTCTTTCGACTTCCCCACGGGCCATTATCTTGAAATACCTCTTTTGGACTTTGCTGAAAGGAACTCGATCAGTCTTTCGGTTTCGGGCAGGGATCCCACTTCCTGACGTGCTTTATCGACCGCTTCTCTAATGGTAAGACCGGATCTGAAAAAGATTCGGTAACACTTCTTGATTGCCTGGATGGTCTCCACGGAGAATCCATGCCTCTTGAGACCGATCAGGTTGGGGCCGTAGAGTTTTGCATGCTCGGCTCCGGTTGCCAGCATGTAAGGGGCGATATCCATCCTCACCCCCGAGAACCCGCCGACGCAGCTGAACTCACCAATCCTCACGAACTGATGGACCGCTACGATTCCGCCTATCACGGCGTAGTCGCCCACTTCCACATGCCCGCCGAGAGTGGCCGCATTTGCCATGACGACACCGTTTCCCAGCCTGCAGTCATGAGCAACGTGAGCGTAGGCCATGATAAAATTGCCGTCACCGATCCGAGTGATCCCCGTGCTCCGGAAAGAGCCGCGGTGAATCGTCACGTTTTCACGGATTATGTTATTCCGTCCGATGATGACCTGGGTTTCCTCGTCCTTGTAGGTGATGTCCTGAGGTGGAAGTCCAAGGGATACGAAGGGGAAAATACGGTTATTTTCGCCTATTACGGTTTTGCCTTCTATGATTGCATGCGGCCCGACGACAGTACCCGAACCGATAACGACATGAGGCCCGATAATGCTGTAAGGCTCGATAACGACATCGTCCGCAAGCTCAGCCTTCGGATCGACGATGGCTGTTGGGTGAATACCCATCTTCTCTCCACTTCTATGCAATCCGGATGCGTTCAGACAATCCGGCCGCTTCGCCCGTTATTCACCGGTCTCATTACCGCTGTTTACATCGATGGTGGCCATCATTTCGGCTTCTGCAACAAGTTTCCCGTCTACAAAAGCCTCTCCGCGCATTTTGAAAAGCCCGCCCCTCTTCTTCAGCATTTTCAGCTTCATTACGAGCTGATCGCCCGGCCGTACAGGTTTGCGGAAACGCACCTTGTCGATTCCCATGAAGTAGATCGGGTTGTTCTTATATTGCGGCATCATCGAAAATGCAAGTATTCCGCCCGTCTGAGCCATCGCCTCAAGAATCAGAACGCCGGGCATAATTGGATTGTCCGGAAAATGCCCTTCAAAGAATTGTTCATTTACCGTTACATTCTTGATTCCGACCACCTCGTCGGCTGAGCTTTCCGTAATTTTATCTACAAGGAGGAAAGGATATCGGTGCGGAAGAATTTCTTTAATCTGAATGATGTCCATCATTCCGTTTCAATACCTCCTCAAGTTTCTGCACCTTCTCTCCCAGCCGTTTAAGCTGCTCTTTCAACCGGGGAAGGCGCTGGATATTTGCATAGGTTTTAAACCAGTCATTATACGGGACGGCAGGAATGCCCATCATGTTCTGATCCGGCTTTATGGAATGCAGAATTCCCGATTTGGCTCCGATCTTGACCCTGTCGCCGATCTCAATATGCCCGGCAATCCCGACCTGTCCGCCGAGAACAACATTCCTGCCCAAATGCGTGCTGCCGGAGATTCCAACCTGCGCCACCAGTAGGCTGTCCTCTCCAACACTCGCGTTGTGACCAACCATAACCAGATTGTCGATCTTGGCTCCACGTTTTATCCAGGTTTTCCCAAAGGTCGCCCGGTCTATCGTGGTATTTGCGCCAATTTCGACGTCATCGTCAATCTGTACGATACCGATCTGGGGAATTTTAAAACTAACCCCCTGCTCGTCCTGAGCATATCCGAAACCGTCTGCGCCAATGACGGCGCCGCTGTGAATGATAACGCGATTTCCCAGAACACATCCATCCATAATGGTAGCGTTTGGATGGATCAGGCAGTTTTCACCGACAAGGACTCCCTTGCCCAGATAGGCCCCAGGGCAGATCCTGGTTCCGTTGCCGATACGGACGCCTTCGCCGATATACGCCAGAGGGCCGACAGATACCTTTTGACCCAGTACCGCTCCCTCTCCAACGAAAGCACGCGGATGCACCCCGCCATCTTCGGCAAAACCGGAAAAGAAGAGCTGGGAGACTTTAGCCAGTGCCAGGTACGGGTTCCCGGTCACGAGGAGATTGTACTGGAGGTCTTCGAGTTCGGGAGGCACAATGAGGGCAGCAGCCCCGCATTCCGTAAGCATATCGCGATATCGGGAATCGACTGCGAAACTCAACTGATCGCCGGACGCACTCTCGAGAGGCCCGATTCCGGTTATACGGACTCGAGGATCACCTTTGACCTCGGCATTCAGAAATTTGCCGATTTCGCCCAACGAAAAAGACTTCTTCCCGGCGGGATCTTCTTTCAAGAGACTTTCCATCTGCAGGTATCGACCACACGAATATTGCACATGAAAAGAGATGGCGAGACCAAATCTCTCTCGCCATCTCCACGTAATAAAAGACTCAGAACCGCATTATCACTTGGGAGAACTCTTGTCGAGCTCCGAAACGATCCGTTTGGTCAGGTCGTCTTTATCGGAAGCATAATGCAGGCTGCCTTTTTCAAAGATATAATCGTACTTGTCATCCCTGGCGATCTTGTTGACGATTTCAGAGATTTTCTGGAAGAGCGGAGCCTTGACTTCGCCGGCATGTTTGTTGAACTTGGCGCTGGAATCCGAGGCCAGCTTCTCGAGTTCGCCGGCCATATCCTGCAGTTCTTTCTGCTTCTTGGTCTTCGCTTTCTCGTCCATTACGTCTCTTTTTTTGTCATATTCGTCCTTGGCCGTCTTGAAGGCTTTGCCCTTCTCGTCCAATTCCGAACTGAGTCTTTCCTGCTCTTTCTTCAAATCGTCGATAATCTTCTTGCCCCATTGCGACTGCATCGCAACACCGTTCGCATCGAAATAGCCGAGCTTAAGCGAACCGCCGGCGGCAAAAGCACTTGTCGAAAGGCCAAAGATAATAGCCGTTGCCAGCACCCATCCACGAAACTTTCTCATCTCTCTTCAACTCCTTAAAAGAAAGCACCTGCAGAAAATTGCCACTTGTAGGGATCCTCACCCGCTTGTTTATCCAGATTGTACCCTATTTCAATCCGGAGCGGACCGAATGGAGAATTCCATCGGATACCCGCGCCAACGTCTGTCCTGAACTTGGAGACGTCAAAGTCTTCACCCGGCCCATACGCGTTACCTGCATCGAAGAAGACTACGCCCCGAATTCCCATTTTTTCCATTATCGGGAAGAGCACTTCGGCAGTCGCAACGGCGTATTTGTTACCGCCGATAACGATGCCGTAGGGGTCTTTCGGTCCAACCTGCGCGAACTCGAAACCACGGAGGGAATCAATGCCGCCCAGGAAGAAGTTCTCGTAAATCGGAACGTACTGCTGACCTCTAGGCTCGTACATAAAACCCATCATTCCGCGAACATGCCCGATCAGCTTCCAGAAAAGCGGATAATACATGCCCGCCTTGTATTCGTGCTTGAGGAAGCTGCTGTCACTGCCGAGCGTAGTGTCGGTAAATTCGGCAACAGCACCCAGATATGTACCTTTTGTAGGCAGAAAAGGATGGTCTGTCGTATCGCGTTCCACACCCAGCCCGATACTGCTCTTGAGATTGAAGTCGAGCAGACTCGACTTGAACACCGGATCCGCCTGCGCAGCCGCGGACAAGTCGGTTATTTTGGCATTTTCAAACGTGTAGAAGACGTTCAGCCGGCTGTACTGACCGAATGGGAAACCCGAGCGGAGACGGAAGCCGTAAGCGTCCTTTGTAAAATCGTTATAAGCCCTGATCCAGTTGTAAAGATCGATTCCGCCGGATATCGGATACCCGAACATCCAGGGCTCAGTGAAGCTCAACATGTACCGTTGTGCTTCCTGGCCAAGATAACCTTTCAAACCTATATACTGGCCCTTTCCAAACAGGTTTCTCTGCTGGATCTGGCCGCTGGTGAAAAGACCGTCTTCCGAAGAGTAACCGCCGCCTATGCTGATGGAGCCGGTCTGCTTCTCTTTGACCTTGACGTGCAGGTTCATTATCGTCTTCTGTTCCGTATCAGTCGGAACGATTTCGACATCTTCGAAGAAGTCCAGCTTTTTCAACCGCGTCAGGCTGTCTTCCACTTTCTTGGCGCTGAAGAGATCGCCTTCGGCAATCTTCATCTCGCGTCGGATCACGTAATCTCTTGTTTTCGAATTTCCGGTTACGAAAATCTGGCCGATGTGGACGAGCTCTTTCTTGGAAACCTGGAAAGTGAGATCCGTCGTATGGTCTTCCGAATTCCGCCTGATCTTGGGATCGACGTCGGCACGCGCGTATCCCTCGTTCATATAGGCTTTGGTAACGAGATCGAGGTCGTGTCGAACCTTCTCACGACTGAAGTAGTCCTTGGGCTTTAACTCGAACTTCTTCATGATCTTGGTTTCATAATTATCGAGCAGATCCCCGGCCAGTTGGATTCCCGTTACCTTGTAACGCTCACCCTCCTCTATCGTTATCGTTATATAAAAACCGTCCTCTTTCAGTTGCGCGTCCGGCGAACTTACCTTGGCATCCATGTAGCCTTCATCGTGGTAGAAAGCCGTTATTCTGTCGGTGTCGGTCTCGAGGACGTCTTTCTGAAGTATTCCACGCTCCGTTACAAGCGACAGGATGCTCTTCTGCTTGGTCTGCATTACGCCGCGCAATTTCCGGGCGGATATGTTCTTGTTCCCGATAAAATTGATCTTCTTGATGTATACTTTTTTATTTTCTTTGATATTGAAGGCAACTACAGCTTGGCGTGGATTCTTGGGAAAGGTGATGCTCGACGTAATTTCCGCGTTGTAGTAACCCTTTTGCTGATAGAGCTTTATTATCTTCTGAACATCATCGCTCACCACATTACGCTGCAGAACCGTGTACGGCTTGGTAGCGATTGCGGCAAGTATGTCTTTTTCCTTTATCTTCTTCTGCCCGCTGATCTTCACTTCCTGAATGGTCGGGTTTTCCAGGACGACGAATGTCAACACTTTACCGGCGGGTGTGTCGGTGACCTCCGCATCGACCTTTTCAAAATAACCCATCTTATAGACGGACCGGATATCCTCGCTGACCTGCTCGGGTTTCAGCAATTCGCCGGCTTTGCTTTTCACTACGCCCTTGATGGCTTCAGCTTCGATCCGGTCGTTTCCCCTCACCTTTATGTCGGCTACTATCGCCTTCGAGAGGACGTGTACGCTCATCTGCTGAAAGATCTTTCCCACGGCAGCCGCGAGATTCTCCATCCCTTTGTCTTCAGCAAAAAGCACTACGGATTTCTTCTTCCCGGAGACGTCCACCAGCTTTGCATCGATGCTGATTGTATTGCCTATCTGATTGAAACTTCCGATCAGGGCATAACCTGCTCCAAGCCGGCTTCCAATTGAGCGCGCCTGATCCTCCGAACTCACCGGAGAACCGGCAGCCTTGTGCACCTCCTGCGGCTCGACAAGCTTGATTCCCTCGCGGGAAGCCAACCGGACGAAGACATCATCGAGCGCCTTCTGGGCTTTTGCCGCATCCTCCTGGCCATGAATCACGAACGGCAAAACGGCGACCTTTGGGGCCTGGTCCTGAGCCAATGCAACTGCAGCGGCCGAGATTAAGAAAATAAAAACCCATACGAGTCCCCCAACTCTTCTCCTGCCTACCATACTTTCGCCCCTCCGCTTACTGCCGGCCCCTAAAATGAAAAATCCCACCTATTATGAATGGCTCAAAGGTTATCCCGATTCACCGAAAACAAAAGATGCCAAAGAGTACCATTGAAAACGAAACGCGTTCTCCCAACTCCGGCACCCAACGCCCTCTAATACCACCTTCTTACCGACTGCCCAACAGAATTTTTTGTCCTCCACCCCCCCGCGCGAAGAACTCATACAG
>JAEZHY010000049.1 GCA_023416335.1 Pseudomonadota bacterium
ACTTCTCCAATGGGCCGGATTGAGCCACTGAGCACCTGCGATGACCAGGCAACCTTTTCCAAACGTGAATTACCGGTTGAAGAAATGAAGCAGAAAAGAATAGCCATACTCGGAAGTACGGGATCGATAGGCCGAAGCACGCTTGAAGTCGTGCGGCAGTTTCGCGGCCGCTTTGAAGTCGTTGCCCTGGGGGCTGGATCCAACGCTGCGCTTTTGAGCGATCAGATTGCGGAATTCTCTCCCCGGCTCGTCTCGGTAATGAACAACCAGGTTGCCGACACCCTTCTGAAAACTCTAAGGGACCGGGGCACTTCCGTTCCGGAGATAACGATCGGGCAGGACGGCTACTGCGCCGTCGCGGCCCACCCCGAATCGGTCACACTCGTCTCGGCTATGGTCGGTGCAGTCGGCCTGGTGCCGACGATGACGGCAATCGAGGCCGGCAAGTGCATTGCGCTCGCAAACAAGGAGACGCTGGTCGTTGCCGGTGAAATCGTGATGCGCGCGGCAGCGGATCGGGGCGTACAGATCCTTCCCGTTGATAGCGAGCACAGCGCCATATTCCAGGCCCTCCAGGGGAATCACCGGGAAGCTCTCGACAGGATTCTCCTTACCGCATCGGGCGGGCCGTTTTTCCGGAAGGACGCCTGTGAACTTTCAGAAGTGACGCCGGAAGCCGCTTTGTGCCATCCGAACTGGTCCATGGGACGCAAGATCACGATCGATTCCGCAACCCTGATGAATAAGGGGCTGGAAGTCATCGAGGCGCGCTGGCTCTTCGGAGTTCCAGTGGATCGCATTTCGGTCCACGTGCACCCCGAAAGCATCGTGCACTCCATGGTGGAGTATGTGGACGGCTCCGTTATAGCCCAGATGGGGATACCGGACATGAAGATCCCCATCGCCTACGCTCTCGCCTACCCGGAACGCCTCCCGCTGAAAAGTCCGCGACTGGACCTGTTCCAGCTCCAGAACCTTTCTTTCTTTCGACCCGACTTCGATCGCTTCCCCTGCCTGCGGCTGGCCTTCGATGCGTGCAGAGCTGGTTCTTCGATGCCCGCGGTCATGAACGCGGCAAATGAAATCGCCGTGAACGCTTTTCTTGAGAAATCGATTGGTTTTACCGATATACCCTGTATTATTGAGAGGGTGATGAACTCTCACACGCCGCTTCGGGACCCGGACCTCCGGTCCATACTCGATACAGACACCTGGGCGCGGGGAGAGGCATTGAAATTTATCGCTCCGCTTAGGAAAAACAACGGCTAAAATAATAATTGAGAATTATATTCGGACCAGATGATTCTCAAAACAGAGTGAGGACGAACCATTGTTTACGATGATCATATCAACAGCGATAGTCCTGGGAGTGCTCATTTTCGTGCACGAACTGGGACACTTTCTGGTTGCTAAACGCAGCGGAGTTACCGTACTGCGCTTCTCGCTCGGGTTTGGCCCCAAGCTGCTGGGCATCACGCGGGGAGGCACCGAATACCGCCTCTCGCTGATCCCTCTTGGCGGTTACGTGAAGATGCTCGGTGAGGACGCAGAAGAAGAGTTGACGGAAGAGCAGAGAGCCGGATCGTTTTCCGAGCAGCCGGTCTGGAAACGCCTGGCGATTGTTTTCGCCGGCCCGTTTTCCAATTTCATACTCGCAATAGTAATCTTCACGTTTCTCTTTGCTTTCTCCGGAATGCATGAGCGGCTTCCTGAAATCGGCACCGTGAATCCGGGTTCTCCTGCCGAGCAGGCCGGCATTCAGACGGGTGACCGGGTCGTTTCCCTTAACGGCATTCCGATTAATACCTGGGACGAGCTTTCCGAATCCATCGAAAGATACGGTGAGAACCCGCTGACTCTCCAGATAACGCGCGACAATCACGAGATGACCATCAAGGTCACCCCGACGGTCAATGAGGTCAAAAATCTTTTCGGGGAAGGCGTAAAGCGGCCGCTCATCGGGGTCACTGCATCCGAGAAGTACGCGATAAAGAAGGTCGATCCGCTGTCGGCCGGATACTACGCGCTTGCCCAGACATGGAACTTCAGCAAGCTCTTCTTTCTGACGATCGTCAAGCTGATCCAGCGGGTCGTTCCGCTGCAGACGCTCGGCGGTCCGATCCTGATTGCCCAGATGGCCGGACAGCAGGCTCAGGAAGGTATCCTGAACCTGATCAATTTTATCGCCATAATAAGCGTGAACCTGGCAGTGCTGAATCTGCTTCCGATCCCGGTTCTCGACGGCGGTCACATTTTCTTCTTCCTGATCGAGGCGGTCCTCGGAAAGCCGCTCTCCCTCAAGAAGGTGGAAATAGCACAGAAGGTCGGCTTGCTCGTCCTCCTGGCCCTTATGGTGGTTGTGTTCTATAACGATATTATGCGGCTGATTCCGGGGCATAAACCGGACTTTCTCCCCTGATGGGGTTGAAACGCGCCCACGGAAATGCTTCTCATAATATTTCCAGGATGATACAGAAAGCGTCGGCACGATGTGCGGCGCTTTCTGTTTTGAATTCCAACAGGTTTCGATGAAAATCCTTGCCGTTGATACCTCGACTATGTCGGGCAGCCTTGCTCTGCTCGATGACGAGCACATAACAGCCGAATGGACGCTCCGGTCCGCGCAGACGCATAACCGCCGCTTGTTGAAAGCTGTGGATTTCCTTCTCCGTGAAGCCGGAACGGACCTTGCCTCCATAGATGCCTTCGCGGTCGCAAGCGGCCCGGGCAGTTTCACAGGCCTCCGGATCGGCATGACAACCATCAAGCTGCTGGCCTGGACCAGCGGCAAGCTCTATGCCGCGGTTCCCACTTTGGATGCGCTCGCCTTTCCTTTCTCCTTTTCCGCCTACCCCGTATGCCCCCTCATCGATGCGCGCAAAGGGGAAGTCTATTGCGGAATCTACCGGCCCGACGGTAAAGGCAATCTCACGCTGACAGGACCTTACGCGGCCCTCGCCCCGACCGATCTTGCGAAGATCGTCACCGAGCCGACGATTCTTTTCGGCGACGGTTGGCTTACATACAGGAACAGGTTAAGAAAAAGCCTCGGGAGCCTGGCGCTCGAAGCTCCTGCATCCTTCAACTTAATCAGAGCGGGAGTCGTCGGGGAACTGGCCCGCAGGCGTTTTCTCCGAGGCGATTCGGACAGCCCCGAGCAAAGTATCCCGCTGTACGTCAGGCCGTCTGAAGCTGAAATCCATTACCCTCATCTTGCAAAGAAAAGCAGTGGAAAACCGGAAATTATTTAATTCGATCAGGCTCAGGAAATTCCTGAAACAGCAATACACTGGAAAAGCTCGACCAAGCCTTCTCAAGAACCTTTGCGATTCCCATTTCCCACTATATTTCGTAATGCGGAATTTTGGCTGGCTGCAAAATGAGCAGTGGTGGATAAAGCTCTCTCCCCGCGCCAAGCGCGTACAGGCAATGAAGATGCTGCTCCAGAGGGTCAGGATTTTCAACGAGGTGAAAAGCTGGAGGAAAGTCCGGGGTATCAAAGCCGCAACGCCGGAAAACGGGACAAGCCCGGTGCCGGACTACTGCAACAAGTGCGGCCTGTGCTGCGAAGTAGCGAGCGGGATGCCTGATTTTCCCGTTCCGGCGGGACTGCCGAAACGCTGGCGTGTTATGTTCGCGAATGGATTGGGCCGAGGCCACCGCTTCTGTCCATTCCTCTGGGAGGATAATGGAAACGGCGGCAGCCTCTGCTCTATTTACGAGTGGCGTTCAAACCCGTGCCGTCTTTTCGATTCCGAGGAATGTGACTTCTTCTGGAAATCACCGGAACCCGAAAACGTCGCGAGCGAGAAGAGTCTCTTATTAATTGGGCGACTGGTCGCCAACCTGGTTAATACCAGAAAGCTGCCACTGTTGGCTCCCGATATCCCGGCAAAACGTCCAAAACTCCTGGAACTTCACCGGATTTAATTTGTCTCCCGCTACCAGCGCACCGGACTGGTCATCCACGGTGTAGTCGAGGAGATTGGCGGTAAAGAAAACGGTAATGTAGTCTTTCCCCGCTTCCTGCCAGGCTTCGGACGGTTCAACCTTTCGGACCGCAATGTTTTCGAGGCGGTTGACCCTGCCCTGCTGTTTCATTCTAGCGAATTCGCCGCCGAAATAATCAGCCATCTCCGGGGTGAGCATGTTTTCGATGCCCTGAAGGCTGCGGTTCATCCAGCCGGCCTGGATACGGAAAAACATATCTTCCGCCGTTTCCTTGAACGACTCGACCGAGAACGAAGGATCGAACCTCCGCATGTCCTCCATTGCCTGATCCACCTCGCTTACCGGCGGCGGAGTATATCCCTGTTGCTGTCCCGAGTCATAGTATGTGGTCCCATACCCGGACGATTCCTCATAGTAAGCGTTCTGTTGAAGCCGCCTCCGTCTGAACCACCTCATGGCAAAGTAGATAAGTGCGCCGATGATGATCAGATCGAGCAACCCGATTCCGGATCCGCCGAAACCGCCCATGGGAGCACCGTAGCTGCGGCCCCCGAAGAGCATGTTACCGAGCAGTCCGCCTGCCAGGCCGCCCGCAACTCCCGACCAGAACGGGCTCCTGCCCATGCCGTAACCCGGGGATGAATAAGGACTCCCCGGAGCATATCCCGGAGTACCCGGAGAGATGCCGGGAGATGATGGAGACGGAGAAGGTGACGGCCTCGACGGCATGCTGGGAGACGAAAAACTCCGACTGCCCCGGCTGCCCGAAGACGAACCTCCACCCGCACGAGCCCACGCGCTACCCTCCAAAACCAGGCTCACTCCGAAAAGCAGCACCAGCGAAAGAATAAGGGTTGCGAAAATTCCCTTGTTCCTCCTCATAATTTCCTTCTCCTTTGATGTGGAAAGCCCCTGCTGGAAAGATGAATCCTCCAGTCTGCTTTTAGCCGAACTTTAAATATAGCAAAGAATATAACCATTGACAATTGCGCGTTGTGAAATGAATTCTCGATTGTTCTCTCGAAAAGTTCTTTTGAGAAAACTGCCGGCGCGCTACGAACGAGAATGAAACCGAAATTTCATAAGAGGCTACCACAAGACCAAGAGAACTTCCGTCGCACGGACCCTGCCCCCATCATTCATCAAATCGGAATTACTCAACGCGGGCTTGAAGCATTACATTCTGAGAAGCCGGATGTATGGCCGGATTTTCATTCCGAAGGAGGTTCATGTCTCTCCCATTGCAGCAGCAAACCACTCCGCAACCGCGTGAGCGGCAAATAAGAACCGATATTCCGGCGCGCCTGGACAGACTGCCGTGGAGCGCCTGGCATTGGCTCGTCGTGATCGCGCTCGGAATCACATGGATTCTCGACGGACTCGAAGTGACGGTTAGCGGCGCCATCAGCGGGGTCCTGCTCGATCCGCGGACTCTCGGACTCACCGGGGGGCAGATCGGAATGATGGCGGGCAGCTACTTGAGCGGGGCGGTCCTGGGCGCACTCTTTTTCGGATACCTCACCGACCGACTCGGCCGCAAGAAGCTTTTCTTTACCACCCTCGCAGTCTACCTGGTTGCAACGGCACTCACGGGCCTGGCCTGGGATTTCTGGAGCATCCTCTTTTTCAGGTTCTGGACCGGAGCAGGAATCGGCGGTGAGTACTCGGCCATAAATTCGGCCATTGACGAACTCATTCCCGCCCGGGTACGCGGGAGAACCGACCTCATCATCAACAGCACGTTCTGGGTCGGCACAGCTATCGGGTCAGCCGCCTCGGTCCTGCTGCTCAACGAACGTTTCTTCCGCATCAATGTTGGATGGCGCCTTGCATTCCTTACAGGGGCATTCCTCGGCCTCATCATAATCGCCATGCGGCGCTTCATTCCCGAAAGCCCCAGGTGGCTTATTACTCATGGGAGGCCGGAAGAGGCGGATCGAATCGTAAATGAAATCGAAGAGGGCATATGCAGGTCAAAAGGGCTGAACGCACTTCCGGAACCGTCCGGATCGATGCTCCTCAGGCCGGATGCTCAAATCGGTTTTATATCCGTTCTTCGGACCATACTCGTCAAATACAGGAAAAGGTCCCTGCTCGGACTGACGCTCATGATCTCCCAGGCTTTCTTCTATAACGGAATCTGGTTCACCTATCCGCTCGTACTCGTCGATTTCTATAAGGTTCGCCCGGACCGGTTGGGATTGTACCTGCTGCCTTTTGCATTCGGGAATTTTCTGGGACCGCTGGTTTTAGGCCACTTCTTCGACACTGTCGGACGAAAAGCCATGATCACCGCCACGTATGCCCTATCGGCACTACTCCTGGCTATAACGGCTTGGCTGTTCGCAATCGACGCGCTCAACACCATCAACCAGACGGTCCTGTTTACGGCCATCTTCTTCATTGCCTCCTCGGCCGCCAGCTCAGCCTATTTAACGGTAAGCGAGATCTTTCCGGTCGAAACCCGGGCAATGGCAATCGCCCTCTTCTATGCGATCGGAACGGGCATTGGAGGAGTGGCCGCGCCTCCGCTCTTCGGCTACCTCGTCCAGACCGGTTCGAGACATAATGTGGCCCTGGGATACCTGGGCGGAGCGGCACTCATGCTCATCGCCGCCGTGGTGGAATTATTCATCGGGGTGAGTGCCGAGAGGAAATCGCTCGAACAAATAGCACCTCCTCTTTCCTCCGAAGAGTAACTCGCGAATGAAAAGTGATTTTGATACCTTACGGTTGCAGCCAATATCACCGGACCTTACATTAAGGTGCGAATGATTTGCCGATAATCATCTTTCTTCAAGATGGGGGGTTAAATATGAGCCGAGATCAATTCCTACGTTTCCGAGAATCTTTGCTGCAATCACGCAGGGAAATTCTCGACAGAGTGAAAGGCCTGCAATCTCGCTGGAACGAGATGAGTGAGCCCGCAATCGAACTCGAGGAAGAAGCCCAGCGCGCCACGTTGACCCTGCCCTACGACAGGCTCGACGAGACAGGCAAAGATACTATCGAAAAAATCGACCTCGCGCTCAATAAGCTCATTACCGGAGACTACGGCGTATGCGAGCAC
>JAEZHY010000136.1 GCA_023416335.1 Pseudomonadota bacterium
ATCCATAATAGAGCGGTTTCTCTCCAATAGGGTCTCGCGCGAGTGAAAGTTTATGCTCTTTGCTATCCCATAGCGCCAAAGCGAACATTCCCACTGCGGCCTTCAGAGTTTTTTCAAGGCCCCACGCCTCCATTCCCGCGAGAATAGTCTCCGTATCGGAATGTCCTTTCCAGGTAGGCGCGGTCCCCTCTGCTTCCATTTGGCGTCTGAGATCGAGATGGTTGTAGACTTCTCCATTGAACACAATAACATAGCGTCCTGAAGGAGACCACATTGGCTGGTGGCCCGCTGGTGATAGGTCGAGTATAGAAAGCCGTCGATGTACAAGACCGATTCCGGCATTCGGGTCCGTCCACAGCCCGTGATCGTCTGGACCGCGATGCCGGATAGCTTCAGCCATCCTTTCCAGAGCTGGCTTGCTTACCGCCATGTTTGAGAATATGCCTGCCAATCCACACATTTCACTTAAGCCTTCTCTGTCCAAGCTTATCAGAGTTTGATTTCACTGCGGCAACAACAAACCCTTTTGTTAGAAGATCCTCATCGCTCAAACCCCGAAATCGCTCATCCATGCGGGCACGCGGTGTCGGAAGGTGGCTCCATTGGAATGAGTCGGATATCTCAACTTCTAAGCCGGCTCCCTGGAATAAATCCAGCATTTCCGAAAAACGTATTCTGTTGGTATAGAATCCGGACTTTGTAAAGAGACCCGATTCCCACACTCTATCGGAAAAGCGCAAGTTATTGAGTGCCCCACCAAGATGATCTTTTAAGTCCACTCGGTGAGTCGAAATGCCACCAGGCTTTAGTATTCTAGCGAATTCGGATAGGTACTGGATGAACTCCTGTTTAGCAATGTGTTCAAGAACAGCATTCGAAAAGATGTAATCAACACTCTCCGCTGGAATCTGTTCCACAGATTTGAGCCCTTTAGTCATGTACTCCGCACTGCAACATTCCATGAGTTCACCGATAGATCGTGGTCTGGTTAGCCATGGCACTGATAGACCATTCTTTTCCAGAAATTTTGCAGCCTCTAGATAGACGTCCAATTTTTGTGTAGCGAAGGTACCTGCGTCTATCAGTAAGCACTTTTGGGCTCCTAACGATTTCGCAAGTAGGGCAGAAAAGAGTGAGTCTCCTGGCCCCACCTCGACTACCGTGAAGCCGTCAAGAGGATTTCTATTATTTGACTCAGAGCAAAAATCCTTATCTCTCACACCCGAAATATGCGCTGCATTTGCAAGAGATATGAAGATTTCGAACGCATTTGCTGGTCTTTCCATTGTACCATGCTCAAAAAGCCCAATTTGCTTCCAAACCGCGTAGCTGATCGGAAGACGGGAAAGCACTATTTTTGCTGCTATCCGAAACCACCAAGGAAATCTTTTCCTAAATCGAGCCATATGCAATATTCCTGTTCCTGCTAGTACCATGTAACATTGCTTTTTGTAAGTTTCAGGTAGAATCATGGCAAATTCCAGGGGGGAGGATTTTGCCATGAAACCGCGCTATCATGTGACAATAACAGAGGAAGAACGTCAGGAACTCGAATCTCTTAAAACGGGTAAGACCAGTGCGAAACGATTTCTTTACGCACGCGCTTTGCTCCTGTGTGATGCGGGGCCGCAAGGTCCCGCCTGGACAGTGGCGGATGTCGCCGAGGCTATGGGCGTTACGCCTCGCACAATCGAACACCTGAAGCAGCGTTTCGTAGAAGATGGCCTCACGGCTGTGTTGGAACGTAAACAACCGGGAAAACCGCCACGCGAGGTGACTTTGGATGGAGCTTTTGAAGCACGACTAATTGCATTGGCCTGCTCAGCAGCTCCAGAGGGCTGGCGGAGATGGACCGTACGAATGCTGGCCGAGAAGGCAGTCGAATTGAACTTGGCTCCACGCGTTTCGCATATGACAGTGCAGCACACACTTAGAAAAACGAACTTAAGCCTCACCTCCGGGAGTACTGGAAAATCCAGCCGGAAGAGAGCGCAGCGTTCGTAGCCAACATGGAAGATGTAATTGATGTTTACCATTTGCCTTACGACTCCCGACTATCCGCTGGTCTGTATGGATGAAACTTGCAAACAACTAATCGGGGAAGTAAACGCCCGATTGCTTGTGCGCCAGGAAGACCGGCCCGAGTTGAGCATGAATACGTCCGTAACGGAGTTGCCCAGATCTTTCTTGAGGTGGAACCCTTGACCGGCAAACGTCGCGTGGAGGCCACCCAACATGGGACGAGAAAAGACTGGGCCTGGTGGATCAAGGGAATGCTCGATGTACCCAAATGCCGTCATGGTTTGCTTGGTAGTGGACAACCTGAACACGAACTGCCTTGCATCTCTATACGAGACGTTTGAACCTAAAGAGGCGCGGCGTTTGGCAGAACGCCTTGAAATCCACTACACACCCAAGCATGGTAGTTGGCCCAACATGGCGGAAGTCGAACTGAGCGCATTGAAATGGACAGTGCCTGGATCGACGCATTCCCGACCTGGAAACATTGCGAAGCCTTACCACCGCATGGGAAAACGACAGAAACAACCAGCAAGCCAAGATCCAATGGCGATTTTCTACTACCGATGCTCGAATAAAACTGAAACACCCTTATCCGAAATCACTGCTGTCCGGTTAATTTTCGAATAAGTTCAGCTGGTTCCCAGAGTGAGCTATTTCATTAGGTTGATTAAGAGCTTCGGAAGCTAGCAATATTATTGGCTTTTATCAAATACGTTGACCTCAAGAATTTGTAAAAAGGTGTAGAGGGTACACTCAATTCCGAGGCGTTTTTTGGCAATGGCCACGAGCAGGTAGATGCACAGCCCGACCCAAATCCGGCTCTTCACCGCATTGACCGAAGTATCATATAATGACTTGATCCACCTAAAAAAAAGCTCCACCTGCCAGCGTTGCTTGTTGATATCGGCAACGGTTTTTGCCGGGATATCGAAACTGTTCGTCAGAAACACGAGCCGCTTGAACTTCAGGTTGTCCTTGGCCCGAACAACGAAGAAGCTCCCTGTTTATGGATCGCGTACAATCTGGCAAAGTCGACATAGCTGCGATCTGTCGTGTAAACGGCGTCCTGGCTAAGCGGCATCCCATCGAGCATCCCGATACCATGGACCTTTCCGGGTGTGACAGCCACATATGTGGAATCGAACCTCGCAGGTCAATGAGTGTGTGCAGCTTAACAGCCGCCTTGGTCTAGCGAAATTCGGTCCAAGGGAACAGCGACAGATACAGATCTATGGTGGTGGAGTCAAAGGCATACAGCGGCTGATTCAGTTCGATAACAAGAGGTTCATCTTGATAAAGCCCTTGAGCAATGCCGATCAGAATGTGCCCGAAATCCTGAAAAATCCGGTAATCCCGCCGTTCATTAGCATCGGCGAGAGTTGTTCGGGAAACCGAACCGCGAAATCCAATATGGTAGAGTTTATCCCGATGGGAATTCAGGCATGTTTCAATGTCTCGCAAGCTTTCGCGCCCAGATAGCTGGGCGTATGCCGGGCAAAGGAACTGATCGAAGGTGGTGAAGCTCTTGCCCCAGTGTTTTCCTCGATTCCGGCTAGCACAAAGATTGAACTCATGCCGGGGGAGAAACTGAAGCAGTTGCCTGAAAACGGTTTTGCCGGAATTCATGGTCGCCCTCCCAGAGTTTGAGAGGGTACCATTTGTCAAAATTCGAATCGGAAACGAAAAACTATGTCAAAGAGTTTTAGAAATCAGCTACTTAAAGCTGGTTATTCGAATTATACTGGACAGCAGTGATCCGAAATTGCAAATGTTACATGGTACTAGTTCCTGCCAGCCGTTTCTCGATAAAGCTCCTTGTATTGTTCGGCTATTCGACCTATCTCGAAGTGATCGATAACCCGCTTTCTAGCCAAACGCCCAATTTCTCTACGGCGACGCTCCGGCATGGAAAGCAGATCTTCTAGAGCAATTGCCATGGCATTCGGATCTGCAGGTGGTATCACTCGCCCAGTGTTCCCAACGATGAATGCAGAATCACCCATGTCTGTCACGACGCAAGGAACCTCACAAGCCATTGCTTCGCCAATGGCATTTGAAAAAGCTTCCCCATAGACTGCAGCGCTAACTGCTATGTCCAGAGAGCAGGTCAGCCGAGCAGCATCTCGCCTAACCCCCAGCAGTCTAGTGCAATCGGAAATGCCTGCTTCAGAAATCCAATCCATCAATGCCGGATTACTCGGTTCAACCCGATCGCCAGCTAATAGAAAGAATGTGTCAGGTCTTCTGCGATGCAGTTCTCCAGCTGCCTGAAAAAAGATTCTGTGACCTTTCTGCGGATGGAAGCGTGCGATTAATCCGACCACAGCAGCTTCTTGTGGTATTTTCATCTCCATACGGACCTGACGTCTTGCTTCCTGATCGGAACGAAAGCGTAGGATATCGAATCCATTAGGGATAAGGACAAACTTAGCTTTGTGGTAGCCTTGTCTGATGTGCAGGTCTTTTGCCATATGGGAACAACAGATAATGCGATCAGGAATGAAATGTGAAAGCCAACTACAAACCCGCATCACAGCGCGTGTTAATGTCTTCGTACCTCCTATCTCGAGACAACCATTTCGAATGTTCCATACTATCGCCGGTACTCCGGCTATTGATGCAGCAATTCCACCTATGAGATCGGCGTGGTAAAGCCAAGTAGTGACGCAGTCCGGTTGAAGCTGCTTCAGGCGGCAAACAAGCTGAATCAGCTTAAATACACTCGAGAAAGAGTATGTCATACCCAAAGTTTCAACCTGCACATTTAGCCCCTCGATCCTTTGCCCGATGTCACCTTTATCGGTTAACGAAATTACAAGGACCATATTTCCTCGAGAGAGGTATCCAAGAAGCTTATAAAGCATCATTTCTGCTCCACCAGTCTTTAGGCCCGTGCAGATCATAATCAGCTTCATTAGCATAGCCTCTTTAAGCAGGATGCCAGTTTAGGAGCAAGAGCACGAATGCTGAAAGTCGTATTGACGATCTGACGGCCTGATGAACCCATTCTGCAACAAAGATCATCGTTATTTAGCAGGGTGACCAAGCCATCGATCCAGTCATTTTCTGTCTTGGCACCAATCCCCAGATTGCCCATGGATAGGAGATCAGCATTCATCCCCACCGGTGAGACCACAACTGGCAGAGCGCAAGACATATACTGAAGCATTTTATAACTGCATTTCCCTTGTTCCCAGAGGGAATCGGCTAGAGGCATAATGCCAATATCCATTCCCTGAATGCTTGTCACTTCGTCTACAGCTGTCCATTTCAAAAAATCAACTCGGCTTTTGTCCAGCCAGTGAAAAGATGGCCTTTGGTTGCAGACAAACCGAAGGCGGACATTTGGATATAAGTCCATGACTTTCTTTAGAGCCTTTTCAATGGAATAAACATATCGGAGGTTGGTTGACGTGCCTATCCAGCCGATCACTTTCGAATTTATTTCTGACCTTTTGCGAACCGCAGGGAAATATCGGTTAGTATCAACCGCAGTTGGAATGATTGCTACATTTTTATTCCAAGTATTAAACCAATCCGCGAGAAAATTATTGCCGCATATAATAAGATCAGCGAGGCATGCCAACTTGCGAGCAGATGCGCCGCCTCGGTACATAAAAATGGCGTCATCCACATCGAGGACTCTTGGACTGCCGGTAAGCGGCTCTATTGTAAAATATTTCGATATCAATTCACGCTGAAGTATAACTAAGTCGTACTTATGGGAAATCAGGCAATGTGGCAAAGATTCCAGGAGGGTTGCAACTGCCCAGAAAGGCCGAAGCCACCTTTGCCTGGGAGGATAAGATCCATAAAACCTGCTATATTCATGGATTGATATGCCAAGTTCAACGAGTTCAGCGATATATTGCCTGATACGAAATCGTGCGCTTGGCACATCCCTGCCGCCAGTAAATGCAGCAACACGTAGCAAATCGTCTCCTTAAGTCTGGCTAGAAAAATTAATAATCCTAAGTGCTTGGTTCGGTTTTACTACGAATACTGTTCAGGTATACAATCACAAATGGCAAGAAAGCAATGAATCTGAAGTATGTTAATGGAGTGAAGCCAATCTCAAAAAAAGCAATAATAAAAAAGAGCCAGTATGCCATTGCGGTCGACTCAAGATTCGTCTTTAAAAAGAATAATAGGCCTCCATAAATGGCTAAGAGTAGCAACACACCACCTCTTAGTACATATACAACCGCTCCAGAGTCACCGAACAAAAAACCTTCAGAGTATGTAAGGCCAACAGGGAATAGAGGATTAGCTAAGATGTACCTTATCTCTGGTGCAAGTGCGCCTCCAGTTGCATATCTGCTTAGGAAACCATTCTCATCATTACCCAATAAGACGTCAATGGACAGCTTGGCGACTTGTGAGGTTAAGTCACCACCAACGAGCTGCATCAGGAAAACTATCAGACTAATAGCCAAAAGAACCAGCATGGCGAAAGATGGTATATCAAAACGACGAAAAACCGATTTATAAGTGAAATGCAAAATTGCAATAACAAAAAAAACATAAGCAGAAGATGATAGCAACAATGGCTGCAAAAGAATGTACAGTATAGAAAAGACTAAGTACAACCTATTATGTTTATAAGTATATGTTTCAATATTGAGCAGAAAGAAAATATAGAAGAAAAATGCAGCAACGGAATGGCTGCCGTACACCAAGATGGGCTTGTGCAATACCAGCATATATTCGAGGAGTTCATCATACCAGCAGGTATAATATTGAGTGGTAAGATGGATAAAGGAATCTAATTGAAAGATAAGGCCAATAGCCCAAGCAAGATTTATAAAGTTAATAAAAACCAAAAACAAAGGAAGAAAAGGTTTTGAAGAAACCATCTTCAAATTAATTAGATAGATAAGAGCAATGGAAAAATAAACGGGGAAGGCTCCCCAGCTTATAGTTTTGAATGGAGAGTTTGCAGTGGCAATGAACAGTATGAGGATGATCATTGCTGAGTTAAGGCCCATGAGTGTGTTGAAGTGGGTTTCTTGCCACAGGATAATGGGCTTTAGCACAGCAACAGTCAGACATGCAAAAACGGAAAGAACGGCAAAACTAGCGAGGCCCTCAGAAATATGTCCGTCTATGGAGGTTGGAAAATACAATGCAAATACAGCACTCCCGACCAAAAGGTATGCTTGAGGTGCTGAAAGATAGGTACAGCGCCTCGATACGTGATGGGATTGGCCATATGGAGGTGAGCAGGTGGTTGAATGTTTGTTAATGCCGGAGACCATCTAGAATTGCTTTGCAACGCCATGTCGATAACGATTACAATTATAATGTTTCAGGTCATGAGCGTATTCGTTTGATGGCGTGGAAAGGAAGAATCAGAATTTTACAGAGTTTCGGGATTTCCCGCCGGAAAAGGTGAGACAGCGTAGTGAATGTGAGTATTTTGTAGGGGGGGGCGTGCACTCCCAGTGCCTCAACTTTTTGCCCCCCCCAAGGTCAGAAATGGTGAAATCATTTCAATCAGATTCGGACTATTTGTTCACTATAAACAGAGAATTTATTGGCGAGTAACTAGCAGTCGCAGGAACCCCAGCCATAACCTGCTTCCCATTTGCAATTGCGAACATGGCCGTTGCAAGCATCTCTTTTGCTCTTATGGTGTTTGCAGTGAACCATCTTTGAGTAAAATTGCCTGCAGTGTCGGTGAGGGCGATGTAGACCTGATCAGCGGTTGGCCCAGGTCCGCACATCACAACAGTACAAGTGTAAAAGGTGTCTGCAGCAAAAGAGCCGTTGGGAGCTATAGCGGCAACGCACAGAAAGGCAAACAAGAACGATAGTTTCTTCATCTCTTCCTCCTCCGAATTTTTGCTGTTTACGATCCGTATGGCTGAGTCAGCACTCTTAAACCGTAAAAACTGCTGCTGAGTCAAATTGGGTGCTAGCCATGGATGGGTTAACACCATTAACAATCCCCGCGAACCATTATTTTCCTCTAAACTTCGATTGTCAGGAGCACATAGCATATCCGTTCAGAATTTTCAAATGAAATTTTCGCGAAGGAAACGGGTGTGTCGATTACGTTGAATTCGGTAGGACACAGGGTTTGCACATCGGTCATAGGCGGCTAATTTTTATAATAATGTAATGATGTGCCTTTTAAGGATAGATGAGTCTTCTGGCGCGGCGGAGAATTCGAGTTTTTAGAATGATAACGATATCTTGTAGCGATACTTTTCTTGCGCCTTGAAGGAGAATACCGATGCCGCTAGGTTTTCCTTTTCGTAAGAGATTCAAACCATGATTGATTGCGAGCCTTCCCAATGCTGTATTTTTGAATTCAGGGGAGCAGAGACTATTTATAACCTTAACGCAAGCGCTGTAATGTCGCAAAATGTTTTTGGATTGGTTTGAACCATGTATCCTGTAACCAGTAAGAATAATTGTTGAGTCATATTTCCAATTTCTTTTTGAAGCAAGAAGGAATCTGAAAGAGCGAATGAAGAGTGGCCAGTCATCAATGGCAAGCGTCTCATCAAATCCGCCCAATTCAGTTAGGAAAGATTTTCGAAAGATTGTGGACTGGACAAGGAGCGGGCTCGGAGGGGTCACGTAGAGCGCCGTAAGTATATCGTGAGCGCTTTCATGGAGCAATTCATCAATTACCCCACTATATACTAACTTGTTTTCGTATTTGGGATCGCCGAAGTACCGCGCACCATGAATCACAAAGTCTACATCGGGTTGCATAGTTGCCAGAGCCTTTTGGAGTACGTCGGGCCAGAGTTTATCATCTGAGGCAATGAACAATACGAATTCCCCACTTGCCATAGAAAGACCAATATTCAATGTCCTCGTTAGGCCCTCATTTTTCTTAAGGAGATAACGAATTAAATTGGGATATCGCTGAGCGTATTGCCGGACAATCAGCGGAGACGGGTCAATAGAGCCATCATCGACAAGGATTAATTCGTCTTGTTGCTCAATTTGAGATATTATGGACTTGAGGCCTTCTGGCAGGTAGTGTGCGTGATTGTAGACGGGAATGATAACGCTTAATCTCTTTTTCACTTTGTTTGGAAGAAGGGTATGCATTAGCAACTTTCGAAAAGTCGACGCTCAGTATAGGGCAGGGCAGTAATGTCGCTACATATCAGGGGCGAAATTGACGAAAACCGGATGAAACAGTTTCCATATTCGCTTAATAGTAGCTTGTTGTAGGATGCGAAGGGAGAAAGCGGAGCTGTCAAGGTCGACTCCCTGTACCCGCTGAGCTAGGCTCTTTGATTACGGCATTTGCAGGAACATTTGCTCGCACAATCTGGCCACAGCCGATAACGGCATTGTCGCCGATCGTTACTCCCTTGAGGACGGCTACGCGGGATCCTATGAAAACATTGCGGCCAATGATGACTGGTAAAGCAGTGTGAGTATTACTCATGCGCTGTTCAGGATTGGTATCGTGGAAGTCGGAATCGTAAACAGTGAATTCAGTTCCAATCAATGTGTTTGCGCCGATTCGTATGGTTGTACGTTCTGCAACCAGTGTTGCATTATTGTTGATCTGGACACCATCTTCAACTACGATTCTGGCCGTAGATTCGCGCGCTTCAATATGCGTGTATCCGTCAAAGAAATGGGATGATGGCCAGAATCCCAGATAACAGCGGCCAAGCCTGATTTCGCCTTTGCCGGTCATTAACACTGGCTGACGAATTCTGGCGCTACTTTCTACATTTTGAACATCAGACAGTAGTTTGTATTTGAGAATACGCAGATGCTGAAAAATGCAGCGTGCTATGGAGAGTAACTTATCACGTAAGTTTCGTGTGTTCAATAGTGCACTTCCTCCGGGGAAATTGCTTTCTTCTTGTTAAGTTTACTCATTTCGAGCGAGGTTAATTTGATCATTGCTAAGAAAAAAAGACAGTAATTGGCTAAGTAAGCAATTGAGACACCTTGCAGACCTAATGAATTCGAAAAAAAATAGACAAGGGCAACGAACGATATTGAAGAGATGACCTCTGATGTGATAAATGGTAAAACCGCACCTCGACCGATCAAGACGAATCCAAGAATCCATGCTGCGATTTTGACAACATCACCAGGAAGTTGCCACATGAATAGCTGGGTCATAGGTGCAAAATTCGGAGCGAAAAGCGTCTGGACTATAAAATTACGAAGGAAATAAATCATCAATGCTCCGAAACAGACAAAAGGCATAGCAAAAAGGTAGACGCGCAAGATCTCAGCTTTCAGATCTTTTGCATTGTGAATTTCAGCGATCCTGGGCAGGTAATAAGTAGACAATGTCATAGTTACAAGCATTAGGTATGTTTCACTTATCCTCCATATGGCCTGGCAATAGCCAGCTCCTTGCCAACCGATGATTGTTGTAAGATGTTCTCGAATAAACATGTGAGAGGTTGGTACACATATAGCTGATGTTAAAGCCATCAATGCGAAACCGGATAGTTTACAAAAAGATTCGCGGTCTAGTACTCCGCAAAAGAAGTTAGTCGCAAACCACGATTTCTTAGCTATTATTATAGCTGTGGCAAAAATAGAAACAGCAGGATTCACTGCTACTCCTATCAAAGCGCCACGCAAACCTAATAGGACTGCCAGAAGACTGATAGAGATTAAAGACAGGGCACTCCCTAACATATTTGCTACTACAAAGGATCTTATCTCCTTCTTCCCATTGATAATTGCAAGCAGCAATGTATTGACAGCCATGACAGGCAGGGAAAGAGCGAACCACACGATGACATCAGACATTCCTTTTTGTTTAAAGACCCAATGGCCAATAAGATCATGCGTGAATAAGAGTGTAGCCCCAACTATAATGGAACTCAGCAATGAAAAGCACATGGCTACTTTCCAAAAGCTGTGTTGTTTTTCAGGGCTGTCGGCGAACTCTGCGGTGTATTTCGTGACTCCGGTCGATACAGCGCCACCTGTTATGCTCATTGCAATTGCCAGAAGACTCTGGAGTTGACCAATCAATGCATAGCCTGCCGGCCCTACAAAAATCGCAAGGACCTTATTCAGGACAAGGCTGGTGAGCACCCGGACGGCAACAGCGCCAGCACTCAGTATACTGGATTTAACAAGGGTCAAGCTTGTCTTCGACTCGTCATCTTACTAATAATCTGTGGTACAGCATCGGCAACCAGTTGCTGTTGGGCTTTTGACATTCCTGGCCAAATCGGTAAGCTAACGACCGTATTGTGAATTGACTCTGAGATTGAGAACGCACCTCGTTTGAATCTCAACTCTGTATAGGCAGGTTGCAGATGCGGTGGAATCGGGTAATGGATAAGCGTGTTAATACCTGCACTTGCGAGTTCTTTCTGAAAAGAATTGCGTTCAGAATGTCTGACAACAAAAAGGTGCCAAGAGGGCTCAGCCCAATTCGGTATTTCGGGGATCGTGAGGCAGGTTCCAGCAATTCCCTGCATATAAAGTGCTGCAATTTCACATCGCTGAGCGTTCCACCTATCAAGATGCGGCAGTTTAATTCGAAGAATCGCCGCCTGCAGTTCATCCAACCGCGAGTTGAAGCCCTTGCATTCATTGTGGTACTTCACGCTGGAACCGTAGTTCCGAAGAGAGCGGATGCGATCGGCCAGTGCATCGTCATTTGTGGTGACCGCACCGGCGTCTCCCAGCGCCCCCAAGTTCTTTCCCGGATAAAAACTAAAGCCAGCCGCATCTCCCAGGCTGCCGGTGCGCCGTCCTTTGTATTTTGCACCATGGGCTTGAGCAGCATCTTCAATAACCCGCAGACCATGTTTTTTTGCGATACGATTGATGCGATCCATATCGGCCGGTTGGCCATAGAGGTGCACCGCGATGATCGCCTTGCTTCTGGAGGTAATGGCCGCTTCAATTCGGTCAGGGTCGAGATTGTAGGTGGCTTCAACAGGTTCAACGGGGACCGGTACGGCACCGGCATATGATACCGCCAACCAAGTTGCAATATACGTATTCGAAGGGACGATCACCTCGTCGCTAGGTCCAATGCCATAGGCACGAAGGGTCAGGTGTAGCGCCTCGAGTCCATTTCCGACCCCAACACAGTTTCGAACGCCGCAATAAGAAGCGAATTCCTTTTCGAAGGCGTCAACCTCTTGCCCAAGGATGTACCAGCCCGATTCGAGGACACGACGAAAGGCATCCGCGAGTTCTGCACTCAGTTCGCGCTGAGCAATAGTGAGGTCAAGAAAGGGGATCTTCATACGTTACCTTGCGCAGCATCTCTGAAGCTGGTGAAATCTCGGTAATAACTCTCTTCGTTGTAAGGTTCGGAAGCAAGCACCAGGCATACGGAACCAGATGAAAAATTGTCCAGTTCCCGCCAAATCAAAGGAGGAACGTAAAGACCATAGTAGGAACGATTTAAGGGGAAACGAGTTCTTCGATCACCATCTGTAACTACGACATCGAAACTACCCGACATTGCGATAATGAATTGATGACAGCTTTTGAGAGCATGCCCAGCGCGCATTTCGCCCCCTGGCACATCGTAAAGGTAGAAAATTCGCTTTATTTCAAAAGGAATGTGCCTGTTGTTTTCAACAAAACTCAAATTGCCTCTCGGATCTTGAATTTTAGGCAGTTCGACTATGCAGCAGTCGTTGAGGGCCATAATCTATCCTTTGCACCACAAATAGCGACGCTTTATGTGATAAGTTGGGGTTCCTGCCTTTGGAATTAAGTGAAGCATACCGCAATTTCTGCCACATTTTAGACTAATGACCTTGGATGCCATAAGTATCAAGGTATATGTGGATATTAATGCTGTGATAGATAAGCAAAGCGACAGGTCCAGATTATAGGCATCTAAAAATTGGATTTAAGTAGCATATACAGGTTTGGAACAATCTTTGCTCGCGGTTTAGTTCTTGAATTCCTCTATAAATCGATCTGGCCTTGTGTTTGGCCGAATTGTGTTAAATAATTGATTAGTTGTTCGAACTCGTAGAGTTCTTGGTCATCAATAATTTCCTGCGGTAACTCAATTTCAAAACATAGTTCAACTTCTAAGAAGAAATTAACGATCTCCATGGAATCTAGCCCGACGCTTTTAAGCGAGCAATGGGCCTGAGGCAGCGGGATTGATGGATTAACCCGACTCAAGCACTCTGCCAATTTGGCTTGAACAAATGCAGCAGAAACGTTCATCTAAGGCCTTTCTTTTCACTCTTAAAGATATTCGATTGGCTGATCATTTGTTTTGAACAAAACTGAGCCATAAGACAAACCAGCACCAAACCCGCAGAGTAAGAGAAGTCTGTCCTGCAGACGCAAACCTTCCATTCCCATCGTATGAATCAAAAGAGGGATCGATGCTGAAACTGCATTGCCAGTGTGCTTCATACGAATAGGCACCTTATCTAGTTTGACTCCTATCCTCTGAGATAAGGAGCGCAAGATGTATTCGCTTGCTTGATGCATAAAAAAGAAATCTACCTCGTCTTTCTTGATGCGAGTATTTTCCAACAGACTCAGGATATGCGAGGGGACCGTTTTTTGCACGAACCTGAAAATCTCGGGACCGTCCATTCTGATAAAGGGATCAGCTCTTTCATCGCCAATATAACGAGCGTCACCCGGTATTTGAGGTGAGCAGGCGCCCCCACCGCGTCGAATTAGTCCATTATAACCGCCGCCTGAAGTACACAATTGATGTCCTATTATCCCTGTGTCTGGAGACTCATCATATTCCAGAAGCGTTGCCGCTGCCGCATCGCCAAAGATTGTACATACATTAGCATCCTGGGGGGCGAGGTACTTTGTATAGTTATCGGCATTCACAAGCAATATCGTTCCGCTCGGTTTGGCTTTTAACAAAGCATCACATAACACCAAGCTATATACATAACCCGTGCACGAGAGCGCGATGTCAAATGCAGCTACTCTGTTTGGCATGCCGAGCCTACCATGCAGAATGCAGGAACATGATGGCAGCATATAATCGGGGGTGTGAGTACAAAAGATCAGCCAGTCTACAGCATTTAGATAACCTTTGCAGAGAAGCTTTTCACATGCGTGTTCCGCCATCCACACGGGCGTTTCCTCTCGGGAGCTGACCCGTCGTTCGGCGATTCCCGTCTTTCGCTCAATATCGATCGCTGTATACGGGACCCGGCCAGAGCTAACAAGTTCTTCGTTGCTTTCACGTGTTTCAGGCAAGTAATAGGAGATTGCTTTTATTCGCAAACCCAAAGTCTCATCCTTTTGCATCGGGGGGCGGCAGATATTTTCGATATCGTACTTTTGCCTTCTCGAAGCTCCACCTAGGAATATGATAGTAGTAGTTCAGTTCATCCTCTGAATCCAAGACTGCACCGAAGGCCCTATGAAATGCATTTACCTTTGCGTTGTCTTTTCTAACGTCAAAGTGACTCTGCTCATGACCCAGTACTTCGAACCCGAAAACGTAAACACATAGTGCCGTTTCAATTGCAGCATAAACTGGCGCACCTTGCTTGAGGATCCAACTTCCCCAGCAAAATGAGTTGCCTCGGATGTCGTAAATCCTTACTGTGCCGAGCGATTCACCATCTTTAGTCTGGATGATGAAGTAAAACTCTCTACTTTCTTTTTCCTTTATCTTGTACTTATCGATCCAGTTGTATTGCGTCTGCAGGTCGTGTGAAACCGGCGAAAGGTATTTATTCAGGGCGTCATCCAGCCTGAGGGATAATATAAATTGCGCATCGTTCTTCTCTACGGTTCGCAATTGAATGCTCTTCCCTGTGATCAGCATCATTTTGCCCTCTTATATGTTGCTAATTTAATTAAGTGATGACCTGACAGGTGAGTTAAAGTGTCACAATGCTGCATCCTTTAGAACCATCAGCAGATACTGCCCATACCCGTTCTTCTTAAATGGACTGGCGAGGAGTCTGAGTTGAGATTTATCAATATATCCCATCCGATAAGCGATTTCCTCGGGACACGCCACCTTCAACCCCTGCCGCTTTTCCAAAGTCTCCACGAACACACACGCTTCCAACAGCGACTCGGGGGTGCCTGTATCGAGCCAGGCGAATCCGCGCCCGACCAGTTCTACGCGAAGTTCATTCGTTGCCAGGTAGGCCCTGTTTACGTCGGTGATTTCAAGCTCACCTCTCTGAGAAGGTCTGAGATTTGAGGCGATCTCGACTACGCGATTGTCGTAAAAGTAGAGACCGGGGACTGCGAAGGAGGATTTCGGCTGCTTCGGTTTTTCCTCGATATCGATCACCCTGCCGTTTCGGTCGAATTGGACGACTCCATACCTTTGAGGGTCCCGTACCCAGTAGCCGAAAATCAATCCGCCGCTTTCCATTTGCACTGCCCGGCGCAGGATATTCTGGAAGCCATGGCCGTAGAAAATATTGTCGCCAAGGATCAGGGCAACGCGATCGGTGCCGATGAAATCCTTGCCTATGATAAAGGCCTGGGCCAGTCCTTCCGGGCGGGGTTGTTCGGCATAAGAAAGCCTGATGCCCCACTGGCTCCCGTCTTCCAGCAGGTCCTTGAATCTCGGGAGATCCTGGGGGGTGGAAATAATCAGAATGTCGCGAATGCCCGCCAGCATCAGAACCGACAGAGGGTAATAGATCATCGGCTTGTCGTAGACCGGTAGCAACTGCTTGCTCACGACTTTCGTCATCGGATAGAGGCGGGTACCCGATCCTCCGGCCAGAATAATGCCTTTCCATCCCGTTGGTTGAGCGGGTATGAAGAAATCTTCGGAAATACCTGAATCGATATTATCAATCATGATTTTCTCGGATTGCCGTGCGTGGTCCCACTCCATCCACGCAAGTGGAATGAGGGAAACTAATCGATCGCATAATGCTGCTTGATCCATTCGCGGTAGGCACCCGTCTGGATGGACCGGACCCAGTCAGGATTGTCGATATACCAGCGGATCGTCTTCTCAATGCCCGACGCGAAAGTCTCTTCAGGCTTCCAGCCTAGCTCGATTTCGATTTTGGTGCAATCGATTGCATAACGTCTGTCATGCCCGGGGCGGTCTTTAACCTGACAGACAAGGCAATAATGCGGCTTGCAGGGCGATTCGGGAAATTCTTCATCAAGAATCCGGCAGATCGTCTCCACTACTTCCCTGTTTGTTTTCTCGCACCGCCCGCCAATATTATAGACTTCTCCAATTCGGCCCGACTCCAGTACCCGCTGCAACGCATTGCAGTGATCGTTTACGTATAGCCAGTCGCGCACATTCAGGCCGTCTCCATATAAGGGTAACTGCTTTCCATTTACTGCATTCAAAATCATGAGCGGGATCAGTTTCTCAGGGAACTGTCGCGGCCCGTAGTTGTTGGAACAGTTGGTCGTCAGGGTCGGAAGGCCGTACGTGTGGTGGTATGCGCGCACGAGATGGTCGCTTGCCGCTTTCGAAGCTGAATATGGGCTGTTTGGAGAGTAAGGTGTCGTCTCCCGGAACGGAGGGTCATCCCGTCCCAGGGATCCGTAAACCTCATCGGTTGAAACATGGAGAAAGCGAAACGATTCTCTTTCAACGCCCGAAAGCTCTTTCCAGTAAAGGAGCGTTTCCTGCAGCAAGTTGTGCGTTTCGACTACGTTGGTCTGAATAAAAGCGTCCGGAGCCGAAATGGATCGGTCAACGTGCGATTCGGCCGCAAAGTTGACGATCGCGCAAGGGTTATATTCTCTCAGAATACGTGCGATTAAGACGCGATCCCCTATGCAGGCCTTGACAAATCTGTATTTAGGATCCCGCTCCAGCGCGCATAGATTCATCAAATTAGCGGCATACGTCAGCTTGTCGATATTGACTACAGTGCAATCGCGCTGCTGCCGCAGATTCAGGATGAAATTGCTGCCGATGAAGCCGGCCCCTCCAGTAACAATGTATGTTTTCATAACATTAATATGGTCGATATTATCTGAAGATCAGTGGGAAGTTACGAACCGTCGCATCACAGCCTGTTATCTTTTCCCCGGCAAGCTTGGCGATTTTTCCAAACGTGGTTTTTTATACAGCTCCGCCAACTCGGTTACATGACGTGACCGCTGCCTGAATTCGTATAAGGTTTATGGCTTCTCTCGAAGGAGAACCTAAAGGGTTAATCGTAAGTGCGGAGTTGCAGAAGAACAAAGACTTCAAACAAAACCTCTCTCAAACCATAATTATCAGAATTTTCGCCTCATCCCTCCGGGTATCTCTTGGAGCCAATTTCGAAAAAGAAATGCTGTTTCCGTTCTTGATGATCTTTAGAATCAAAATCCTTGTTCGGAGTTAATTCTCAAGGTCTGCAATCGATGTTTTCCTGCTTCCTCGTCGCCGGAATCCGATCTGAGCAAGAGATGCTTTTACCATCTCTACTTTCTCCCTGTTGTGAGGCAGGCTGGAAAACTGCTTAACGTAATCGAAAATTATGACTGAAATAGTAGCGATCAAAAAAGCGAGCGCCGCAGCAGCGGTGACGATCATTCGGCGTTTCGGCTTAACAGCTTTTTGAGGCAGGGAAGCCGGGTCCACTACCTGTATCATTGTTGAATCCTGAGCTTCAGAAAGTCTTGCCGTTTCGTATTGCTTCAGGAGTATTTCATAGAGCGCTTCCTGGAACTTGAATTCCCGCATTTTGCGGAGGTACTGGGTGCCGAGTCCCGGCAGCTGGCCGGTGGGAATAAGCGAATTGGAAGAGGAGTCGGCACCTTTCGATTCGAGCTTGTTCAACTGGTCCTGGAGTCCGGCCAGTTCCTCTTCTGTTCTGCGAACATCCCGGTTATAGGGCGTTGCATAGGTCTTCATGACCTTCAACTCGATCTCTTTGGCTGCAACCGCCGCCTGAAGCCTTGCAATGCCTTCCAAGACGGCTTTCGCCTGTTCGTCGATCTTTATGGCGCCGGTGCTTTCCTGAAAGGAACTCAGCGCTTCTTCGGATTTGGCCAGAGTTTCATGTGACGTTTTAAGCTGGTCCTCGAAGAAAAGTCTTTTCTTGGAAGCATTCGTGACAGCAAGTCTCTGGAGCAGTCTGGACAGTTCCTCGACAAAGGCGTTGGCCATCTCCAATGCTTTTTGTGGGTCCTTATCTTGCACACTGATGCTGATAATACTGCTTTTCTTATCCCCTTCGAATTTGACAACATTCGCAAGCCGAGCCCGGGCATCTTCGCGGGCCTTTGCGCGGTATGAATCCATAAGTTTGAAACGATCTATGACAGCATCCGAGACCGTTGCCCCTTTGAGTATTCCAACATACAAATCAGAACTGCCGCCGATCCCCGCCGACAGCAACTCACCGAATCCGGAAGATCCGGCCAGACGGCTCAACAGCATCGCGGTGGAACCTTCGTTCTGACGGGAAGGGGGCAAGATACGCGCCGTCGCCTCGTAAATTCTGGGAATAAACAGGCTTATTACGGCGCTGATAACAGCCACCCCAAGCGTAATCGATGCGATGAGTTTACGTCGCTTCAGGAGGATGAGGATGAGATCGAGAATATTGATTTCATCCTCTGGCTTACGTTCCGATCTTTGCTCCATCCACATGCCCCCTACATCGCAACGAAGGCGATACCGGCTGTAGTACCGATCTGGAAGAGGATCTGGGCAATATCCTTGATGTGCTTCATCCAGGGTACCTTATCGAGTTTATCCGGAACCACGATGGTATCGCCGGGCTCGACCTGTCCGTAACCAACGGCCCACTGATGCGCCGCCCTATCCCAAATCGGGGCACCCTTGGGTTTTATTGCCCTGCCGTTGGCCTTCAGGATGTACACGTTTTTCTTGTCCGCATTTTCGGAAAATCCGCCGGCCATCTGTATGTAATATTTGTAGTCCCTGCCGCGTTCGTAGAGTATGCCGGTCTGATTGTACACGGCGCCGATGATCTGGACACTCTGGGGATTGACGGGGACATATAGAGAATCTCCATCCTCAAGACCGACGTCGAACTGGCTCCTCTTCAGTTTCTCAGATTCCTCGATGTTTATGACCATCCTTCCCTGGGCCTGTACCGCTCTGAGTTGGTCCAGGAACGTCGCTTTCTGTTTCTCCTGTTCCACGAGGACCTTTGCTTCGTCGGCAGTCGTAGCCGCTCCGATATTGGCAGAACCACTGGTCATAAGTTCTCTCTGGAGGCGCTCCACCATCTGATTGACTTGTTCCTGCTGGACCTTCCTTACGCTCTCCCTCTTGAATACGGCTCCGGGCAGGTAGGCGCTGGACGTGAATCCGCCCGCGCGCCCCAGCACAGAGGACAACTTCTCTCCTTTTGCCACCGTATATGTTCCGGGAAACTTGACTTCCCCTTCTACCTTCACCATCTGGTAGAGGTTCCATTCCGGGATGGTGCGAACAAAAAGATAGTCGTTTTCTTTCAGCAACATATCATCGGCAGGATTGCCCTGGAGCGCTCCTGCGGGATAGACGGTTATTTTCTCCGTCTTCGGACCTTCGGGGGTCGGGGTGACACGAGTCAACTCGGCTGTTTCCGTCATGGCATAAGAGAGCATCCCGCCGGAAAGGCCAATCAGATCGGATAGTTTCATATTCGGTCTGAAATCGAATTCTCCGGGCTTGTTCAATGCCCCCGCGGTACGAACCTTGTCCTTCTCTTTCACCATCCATTGGTTATAGACCCACACGGTATCGTAGGGCTCGAGAAGCACGTTTTCCTGCCCGTCGCTCTCCAACAGCAATTTGCCCAGGTTTATCGTCCGGTATTCCAGGTGGTAATCCGGCGGGACGAGTCTGTCGATCTGGATCCGCTCCATGAGTGTTTCCGGCTTCAGATCTTCTGTTGACCTTATGAGATCCCTGACCCTCATGCCGGCTCGCCATTCATATTCTCCCGGCTTCCATACATTCCCTCTAAGAACGATCTTGTTGCTCACGTTCGAGGGCACCGAGAATACTTTGACAATGTCGCCGTTCTTGATGCTTATGTCGTCCTTGCCCTTGAGCTGATTCAGGTTGAGGTCGAGAATTACCTTATTGGATTTATCGCCGATTCTTTCAACCTGAACTCTCTGGACATCAGCTTTTGCGGTTACGCCGCCGGCAAGCTTGATAAGATCGCTCACCTTTGCAGAGCCCTTGAGTTCATAAATAGCGGGCGATTTCACATCTCCTGCTATGCCCACCATCGGTCCTATGGCCGGGATAAAGATCACATCATCAGGCATGAGGCGGACATCCCCGCGTTTTTCCCCGGTGAGAAGAAAGTCGTAGAGGTCGAGGTGAGTGATGACTTGGCCGTCCCGCTTGAGTTGAATGTCCCGCATTGTGCCGACCTTGCTCGGGCCGCCTGCTTCCTGAAGCGCGTTGATTAAAGTGGATAGAGAAGAAACTGTAAATGCGCCGGGCTTTTTGGCCTTTCCAACAACGTAGATTTTCTGGCTTTTCAACTGCCCCATGCTGACGTTCATCTCAAAATCGCTGAAACTTTTCGAATACTCCTTATAAAGCAGCTCTTTGGCCTCCTTGAAAGTAAGTCCCGTAACCCCAAGGCTGCCGATTTTGGGCAAGGTTACACTCCCGTTCCGATCCACAATGGGGTTCCAGACCCCTTCGATACTCCCCCAGACGTTTACTCGAAGTTCGTCGCCAGGTCCCAGCACATACTCGGGGCCAACCGGCACACCCTTCTGGCGGGAAGGAGAAACTGGGGAAGGGGTGGACAGGAATAGATCGTAGCCGAACTGCTTTATATCGAATGAAAGTTTTCGAGGAGATTTCCCGGCAACATATTTCTCGAAATCGGACAATTCTTCCCTGGCTGTGCCGTAAGGCGGTTGAATCAGGCCTTTCGGCATCTGAGACGCAGGAAATTTGCCCGGACCCTGAAGCGAAGTGCGGCCTTTCTGAGAAGCTGGTGGAAACTGACCCGGTTGTGAACCCGGCTGTTGGAGGCCGGGGTATTGCTGAATTCCGTATTGCCCTCCCTGGGGAGAAGTCTGAGAAGTGCCGGGTATCTGCTGCATCCCCTGATATGTGCCCTGCTGGGGGAGGGCGGTACCCTGGGAAGTTCCATATTGCCCTCCCTGCGGATACTGCTGTGGTCCGTATTGGCCGGGCTGGATTCCATTGGGAACCGTCTGGGCAGGATACTGGATGCCCTGCGGATAGGGATTCACCGGATACTGCTGGTTTTCATATTGTCCTCGCAGCGGAGCTTCACCGTCCTCTTCGTCCTGCTGCATTTGATCGGGGTCCATTTCGGGCGGAGGGTAATAAACTTGAGAAGGAATCTGCGGCTGCGTATAGCCCTGGTAGGCGTTGCCGGGTTGTGCCGGTGGCTGTATTGAAACCGCGGGCTGTTGAAATCCCTGGGGATTGATCGGTGTTATTGAGATGCCCTGGGCAAATGCATCCTGGCAGAAAAGCACTGCAGCAAAGAATGGGATGCAGCGCAAAATTTTGAAGAACATTAAAAAGCTCCATTTTTCAGATGCATACAAAACCAATCCCCTGAGATGACCCTCACCGGCAAATTTCGAGTTCCCGGTTGATTCTTTCTAACCTTTTGGCCGATGCCCGCCTAAGGCGTTTTTGAGGAATATTGCAGGGCAGTTCCTGCCGTCGGCGTATCCAGGCCAAATTTATTGAATTGCTCGGGCTGTGGGCGTGGAGCAGCCACAGGAGCGTCCCCTTCGAACTCCTTCAGTTTGCGAACGATGCTGCGCCTTAAATGTTCAACCCGCCTCAGCGTATAGTGGCTATTCCAGTCCCGCATCAAATTCTTTTTGAGAATCAGACGGCCGTAGCTCTTCCCGCTGCTGATAAGCGGCAGATTGATTGTGAGAAACTTATCGTCACCCATATCCGTTTCGAGATCAAGACCGGTTCCATGCCATGTTCGTGCAGCCGCTTGTTTCCCATTTCCCTTTTTGCCCTGGTGCCTGTTCGCTTCAGCCTCCCGGCGATGGGCCGCCTTGCCGTTTCCATTTCCGTTTTCAGAATCCTGGCGAATCGGAACAAGGTGTATTTCTGCATAGTCGAACTGGAGAAACTGCAGGGCATCCACAATTCTGTCCCACATTTCGGCGCAGTTTCGGGAGTCGTTAATCGCAATTTGCTGGTTCAGAAACGTTCGACGTTCTTTGTTTATTCCCAGCTCGTCTGCAACATCCCTGAAATAGCACATGACCTTGTCCATGCAGACGTAGTGAAGATATCCGAGCTTACGTATAAAAATGAACACCGTTATGGCGAGCATCAGCAGGATGTAAGCATGAAGCTCGTTTCGGATTCTGACAAGGGCGAGCGAGAAAAGCCCCAGAGTTATGGTTGCGGCATAGAGGAGAAGCACAGCTTTTCGTTGCGTCAGCCCCATTTGGAGCAGCTTATGATGGATATGGCTTGAATCGGGGCGGAAAAGACGCTTCCCGATAATGAACCGTCGAACCGGGGCAAGGATGGTATCGATAAGAGGCAGCCCAAGTGCGACAACCGGTATGAGAATGGCCACAGTGGCTTCGCTCTTCATGGAACCCAGCAAGCTCAGGCAGGCAAGAGCATATCCAATGAAATAACTTCCGCTGTCTCCCAGGAATATGGAAGCAGGGTTGAAGTTATATCTGAGGAACCCCAGACAGGCTCCGGCCAGCCCGGCGAGTCCCAGGCATACCCAATAATGGTTTCCCATTGAACTCAGAACGAGCAGCACCAGAGAGGCAAAAAGGGTTACTCCGGCAGCCAGTCCGTCCAGTCCGTCAATTAGATTGACCGCATTAATTACGAGCAGAAACCATAATACGGTCAAAGGCAGAGAAAACACCCCCATCTGGATGACCCAGCCCGCGGGGAGTTCCAATTGTGTAATCTCCGTCCCTCCGGCATGGGCCAGGAGAGCTGCTACGATCTGAAATACAAATTTGATATGGGGCGGTAATCGACGGATGTCGTCCACCAGACCGAGAGCAAATACGAGCACGCCTCCGGCAATGAGCCAAACGAAGGTATAGTTTCTGCCGGGTATTTCCGGCAATCCCAGAACCCAGGTTGAGCCGAGCAGCGAGAGGAAGAAAGACAGAAAAACCGCTATCCCGCCGTCGCGAGGAGTGAGTACGGAGTGCACCTTCCTTGCGGAAGGCAGATCCACTATATTGAAATATTTGCCGGCTTCCCTCGCTAATGGAGTCAGAATAAGAGCCAAAAACACACTGGAAAGAAAAACTCCGGCTATATGAATTATCATTCAGATCGTCCCATTCCATTCAAATGATGGAGTATGTCTGCATCCCTTAAGAAGACAGAATTATCCATCCAGGCTATTTCGTCTTATCTGAAATTTGGAATTCCCCGCCGGTAATTTGTAATGATGAATCCGGTTTTCCCGGCTAGCCGGGAAGAAAACGCACCGATCTCCCGCATGGACTGGCGTTTTCATTAAATTAAGTAATTTTAACGATATTTCCGTTGTTTTCTCTGAAAGAGGTTTCCCGTATACCTCAGCAAAGACGATTTGTCGAGTGGAATCCGTCTGCATGGATTCGGTATTTATGGGAATTTGTACTCAATTCAGTCTTCAACGTCGTTTCTCTGCAAAAAAACAGGAATACAGCTATCATTCCTGCAGAAACCGTCCGAATTCTGCGGAATCTCCCAATAGATTGAACCAATGCCGGCAACACCGGAACCCCGAATGCCCTTCCATACACCAGTGTCTGCAAAAGCCTTCATTAAACACAATCCGGACCCACCTGTTCGGCAACCCAACGGAACGGACCTTCCCGCCCGTCCTAGTCGGGTTCCACGCCCTTTGTTTCCGGAATACATCGTGTGGTCGCGCGAGACCTCCGTGAGCTTTGAAGCAAATTTCAGGCCAAGAAACTCATAGTCCGAGATCCTGATCAATCAAAATGACATTTATCCGGCCCTTGGGAAACGACTTTTCAGTAATAGACCACGTGTTGCATATTCTGTCGGGACTTTTGCAGGCCGAGCAAAAGGAGGTTTTCATACAGGGCGTTCTCAGCCGCGTATGGCGAATCGCATTGACGGGTGCGGCATAACCCTTGATCCTGGAGACGGCATGTTCAAGATCGGGCACAATTTTGTTTCGACCTGCGACAATGACCACATTCCGAGGACCGAAATTAATAGCGGCGACACGGTTGCCGATCATGTCCAGATTGACAAGTATGCCGCTTTCGGTAATTGCGTTCGTACCGGTAAAGAAGAGGTCGACCAGCAATGCTTGTCTTCGTCGTTCTATTATTTCCGCGCGCGGCAGGTTCTCGTTGAAAGTTTCGAGGATGAAATAATCCGGATTACCTTTGAGTTGGTCCAATACCCCAGTCGAATAAAGGGTTAGAGAATCTCCCCATGAAATCGTGCTTGCGCCCGTCAAGGGCAGGATATTTCGCAGGATTATTTCCGCGGCATGCTTGGGAGTACTTGCCGAGAAAGCTGTGAAGTTATTCTTCGCGAGAGATTCCCGGCAATTTTCAATTTTGATTTTCCAGAATTTTTCGATGGAGTCACTCATATTCAAGCTGCGGTTCGCAACCCGCTCCCTTTCCAGTATCCTGCCCATTCGAGGCAATTCTGTTCCTGCTTCGAGGGAACGTCACCGGTGCACATGGCCGCATTAATCAAGAAGCATAGTGGTTATGCTTGTGCAATCCCGCGCCATTATAGATAGCGGCGAATTTCTGAAAAAGCAAGCCTGAATAGGTGAACCGGGTAACAGGGCTGCTCCATCGGAAAGAACGGAAAGTGGGACTTCGACCCGACGTCCTGGATCATATCAACGCTGAAAGGCACATTGTGGAATTCCGGCAGTTCCCTGTTAAATCTTGCAGGACGACCCAGTCCGGACTTCTTCAATTTTCACGGACTCAAACAGGGTGATCCGCGGCAAAAGTGGGTGAATGGCCTTAGAAGGCTGCAGCGAGGGAGATAGCGGTTTGAACTTTCAGGGGCCGGACTTACATTAGGGAATGAAAGCTACTTCCTTTTTAATATCGTCTATATGGGATGATTTCAGGAAAGGAGTGCGGAATGATGGCACAAAAACAGGGAAAGATTGACCTCAACACGGCAAACGAGCAAGATCTGATGCAGATAGAAGGGGTCAGCAAAGAGAGAGCCAAGAACATTATTGAGTACCGAAATCAACATGGTCCCTTCAGGACCTGGGACGATGTGAAGAAGATTCCCGGCTTCAGCGAGCAGATGCTGGAGGTCTTTAAAAACAGCAACGTTACGTGCAGTCGAAAATGATGGAGAAGGCGGCATGGCCCCGGTCCCGGTTACCCGTGCCGTGATTAAAGGCAATATTTCATTTTCCTGAGGTTGGGGTCTCACCGGACAAAGCTGAAAGGCGAGGAGTTCTTCGCCTTTTGGCTGAACAGCTTTCAAATAGAGACGTCATAAACCGGAAATCCCGCTGGTTTTTCTTTGCCGAAAGCGCGCCTGATCACTTCTTCGGTTCCGGCAGTCATATTGAATTGTCGAAGGTCTTCCAGCGCTACGAACAGGCATTCATCGGCATCAGTTGCCGCTTTCGGTTTTCCGCGCACCACCTCACAGGTGAAATCGAGCAGGACATAATGGTATTCGATGCGGCCCTGCTCATCCCGGATTACGCGATCGAGCGCGGCAACAAGGTCTTTGACCTTTACCTCGAGCCCGACCTCCTCACGTACTTCCCGCCGGACCGCCGAATCGAGGCTCTCACCGAGTTCGACCAACCCTCCGGGAATTGACCATTTCCCCAGGGCGGGTCTCTGGCCTCTCTTCACCAGCAGAACTTTATTTCCATTGAATATTATTGCCCCCACGCCAACCAGCGGACGGTCGGGATAGCGTCTGTCCATACAATTATTCTCCAGGGTAGCAGGCAATTGGCTGATAATGCCCCGGCGCAGGCGATTCGTTCCGGCAAATGGAAGATTCCCACCCTATGCGCTAATGGCCGCAAAACAATAGCGCACCTCTCGGAATGTTTCCAGAGTGACAACGCCCGAACTGAAAAGTTCTTTCCTTTCGGCCTGTTTCCCCTGAGCTGAGTGCCGAATCGTCCGATTCTAGTTTCCCCGGGTCAACTTCGTTTTCCTCTTTACCGATGTTTTTAAGTCGGGCACACTATATGCATCGATGCTTGGCCGCGTAGACTTATCGGGCGGGCCGCTCGTCTTTACCGAGTGGGTTCCCGGAAGCGTGCAGGCGACATTGTCCTTGACGAATATGGGTGGCATGATATTTTTTTAAAGGTCCGAAACTTTTGATATACGCAATTTATCGGAGCAAAGAATTAAACCGCTGCAGAGATTGGGCTGGGGCAAACCCCGGCCCCGAGATTTTTTTCCACCTGAATGTCAAATCAGGCCAACCGGAAATTCACCGATCAAGCCTGTCCTGTACAAATCTGTCGGAGAGAAGACAATGAAGCTTTTTCCAGGGCTGCCGGCAATATTTTTCATAATTGGATGCCTTTTCGTACCCGTGCTCCCGGCACAGGAACAGGCACCCGGCAATGTCCCCGAAGCCGCGCCAAAACTTGGCCTGAAAACGGCCATGATGTGCGAACGCGTCGAAAATCTCGTACCTGTCCGATCGGGACTTACCTTCTCGGTTTCATCAGGCCAAGTCTGCTGCTTCACCTCTTTCGATCCCGTGCCGCAGCCGACCATAATCTACCACAGGTGGTTCCGGCGGGACGAATTGAGCACTCAAACCCGTTTACGCCTTTATCCGGCAAAGTGGTCCACATACAGTGTGATCCAGTTGCGTGAGACCGATAAGGGGCCATGGCGTGTCGAGATCATAGACCAGAATGGACACGTTTTCGACGTCCTCCGATTCAGCATAACCGATTAGCGAAGCAGGCTCTCATATGACCCGTTTTTTCGCGTTCTTATCATCGATTCGCTGGCAGGATATTGTCGATATACTGATAAACAGCTACATCCTGCTGCGCCTTTATATCCTGTTCCAGGGAACAAATGCGTTTCGCGTCCTGGTCGGCATCACCTCGCTCTGGATCCTCCAGGAAGTTGCGGCGAGCATCGGCCTGATTCTGACCAGTTGGGCCATACGCGGTATTACGGCTGCGGCGGCCATTATCATTATTGTCGTGTTCCGGAATGAAATTCGTGCGGCTCTTCAGGTTCGGAACTTGAAGGCTTTCTTGTGGGGTGTTCCCAATCGCGAACAATCCACGCCCGTTGACATCATCAGCGAGAGCGTATTCCAGATGGCAAAGAGGCGGGTAGGGGCGCTGATCGTGTTTCCGGGGAAGGAAGACCTGGGGGAAGTCATCCATGGAGGAATTCCCTGGAAGGGAACCATTTCCCAGGAAATGCTGATGAGTATTTTCTGGCCCAACAACCCGGTCCATGACGGGGCCATAATTCTTGACGGCGAGCAGGTCACCGAAGTGGGAGTCCTTCTTCCTCTGTCCCAACGACAGGATCTGCCTTCCTATTACGGCACCAGACATCGAGCGGCTGTCGGACTTGCGGAAAGGACGGACGCGCTTGTGGTCGTCGTGTCCGAGGAAAGGGGGCGGGTGAGTGTTGCCAAGGACTACGGCATCGCTCCGATAATGGACAGCGAAACCCTTTCTCAGGCGCTCAAAAAACATCTGAATCTCACCGATATCAGTCCTGAGCGGCAGCGCGAAAAGGAACGCGTGAAGCTGATCGTGGCGGCCAGCCTTTCTCTCCTGATCATGACGGGTATATGGTTCGGTTTTACCCGCAGCCAGGATACGATCGTGGCACTCAACGTGCCTATCGAATACGTAAACCGTCCCGCCAATTACGAAATTCTTGAGACTTCCATAGATGAGGCGCGGCTGCAACTTTTCGGTTCGAGTGCCCTTATAAAGTCTTTGAAACCCGGCCAGGTCGGAGTGCGTGTGGATTTGGGGAAAGCTGCGGAAGGTCGAAATACGTTCACCATTACCCAGGATGACATCATCCTGCCGCCGGGGGTCTCTCTTAACAAGATCCAGCCGACGGCCATAGATGTTACCCTGGATATTCCCGCGACAAAGGAACTCCCCATTCAGGTCGATTGGGTGGGCCGCCTACCCGAAAACCTTGTACTGACTCAGGTGACCACTGTCCCCGAGTCCGTCAAAGTGATCGGCGGAAGCAAAACGCTCGAAAAGGTGAGCACTGTATATTCCGCGCCGATAAGACTGGACAACCTTTCCAAGTCGGGGTCCGTAACGACTCAGATAGTGCTTTCTCCACCGTCGCTCAAGATGTCGCCCCTGTCTTCAGAGCGCGTTACCGTCCACTATCAGTTGGAAGAAAGGCATCCGACGGAAAGAAAATAAAAGATAACCGCCTCGCGGCCGAAAAATTCTTGGTACGGATCTCGAGGCGGTTATCTTATTTTCTGCTCACTGCTCACTCATTTGGGCCTGTACAAACCAAAGTCGTCTGCCTGGTAAGAGTCCAGCTCAGCCTTCGTTCCGTCCAGCAATTCAACTACAGCGAAAATCTCTTTTCCTTCTTTTTCCCTGCCCGCATATACTTCCATCTGCACCGCCGCAACGTACTTTGCCTGAACGGTCAGCAGCCTCTCTTTAACCGCCAGTTTCCTGGCTTCCAGGATAATGCATTTATCGATCAGATCGTGATAGCTTACAAGTTGCTCCTGCCAGGAGGTCTTCCACCTTTTGCTCCACTCTGCCAGACGTGATTCCATTTCATCCGTTATTTCTATTTCATTATCCGGATCGCGCAGGGCAGGGAATTCCAAAAGGATTTGCTCGAATTCCTTCCAGCGCGGCTGATCGGAGAGCTGCTTGATTTCCTCCAAAACCGGCCCCAGCTGGGAATAAAAAGCAGATGCGCTCTCATTTACGGTATCCAGGGAACTGTTTGCTTCGATCAGTTTGCTCTGCACCTGCTTCTCATCTATCTGCGTTCCAGCCTGATTATACCTCTGTGAAAATGAAGCACACCCCTGTATTAGAAACAACGCAAGTGTGCAGGGCATAAGGAAACGGAAATAAGATGCTTTCATATTTCTCTCACTGCCTCGATTTCGGGATAACTCCCTGTCAATGTACGTAGAATCAGGTAAAAGTATGTAGAAAATTCTCTGGTGAATACATTATTAATACGTATAAAATACAGTCTTCACCGGATTTAAAAACAACAAAAATTTGATATTGTGACAATCAAGAGATTGTCCCTCCTTCAAAGTTTCACTTTTAAGACCCCGTATCCATTCGCCCCGGAAAGCCAGGACCCCCCGCCCCTGGCTTTCTTCTTTTCTTACCCCGCTCTGAAATGATGTGCTCGCGCATTTTTCTCAACAGGCAAGTCCCTCGGGCCTGAGTTCTGCTGCCTGTGTATATCTTGCCTTCCCTTTGCCGGGGAGAATTTAAAACTCCATTACATTTTTAGCTGAAAGGCAGGCAGCAACCCGGGAGCCTTCTCCTGCAAAATTCCCGGTCGATCCTTGCCTCATCTTCAGAAATGGGAGCCCCCCAATTAGCTGCTCTGCTCATTTTAGAGCCGTTTTCGGCACTAAATCCACCCATCATTGTCTTCCGGGCAGAAAAGATGATTATCTTTTTAGTTCATGACCACGGGCAGGTCGAGAAAATTATCTTTCCCGCATGCATTATCGGCCGCGAGTGGTTATTTTGCTACTTAGAAGTTGCTGAATGTAAGGAGGAAAAGATGTCGGAAAATATATTGGAAGATCTGCTTGAAAAGTTGAATCCGGTAGCGGACCGCATTCTGGAATTCCTTGTGGGAAAACAGCCCAGAGTGCAGGAAGTCAAAGTACGGATCCCGCACAGAGTTGTTTACGTCGATCGCCGGTTCCGCCGTCTTTCGCCTTCCGGTTCCAACTGCAGCCGATATTAGACCCCGCTTCCCTGGTCTCCCCGGATTGTCCTCACGAGTTTTAACGCAGAGTCTGCCGGAAAAACGAGATCAGTTACCCACCAAAAAAACGGCAGGCATTTATGAGATTTCCGGATAGTATTACCGGGAATGCACGAATGCCTGCCGTTTTTCAGATTCCGAGAAAAGCTTGCTTCACCTGGTCGTTTTCGAGGAGTTCTTTTCCTTTGCCTTCCAGGACTACTCTGCCGTTTTCCAGCACATAGGCACGGTCGCATATAGCCAGCGTCTGCTTGACGTTTTGTTCGACCATGAGGATGGTAAGGCCTTGATCATGGATCTTCAGGGCGAGCCTGAAGATTTCCTGGGTCAGCAGAGGCGACAAACCGAGTGAAGGCTCGTCAAACATGATCATTTTTGGCAAAGACATCAGTCCGCGGGCAATGGCGCACATCTGCTGTTCCCCGCCCGACATGGTTCCGGCCATTTGCTTTCTGCGTTCCCGCAGGCGGGGAAAAAGATCGAAAACCCATTCCAGTGTTTCTTTCCGTTTTGCTTTGGCTTCAGGCGTGAGAGACCCGAGTTCGAGATTCTCTATTACGGTCATCTCGGGGAAGAGCTGGCGGGCTTCAGGCACATGCGCTATTCCGGTTTCCACAATTTTGTATGGCGGAATTTTGTCCAGCCGCTGGTCTTTAAACCAGATTTCACCCCCGGAGATGGGAACGATGCTCGAAATCGTGCGCATGATCGTGCTTTTTCCGGCGCCGTTTGCTCCTACGAGTACGACAAATTCATTTTCGCCGACGTGAAAAGATACGTCCCACAAGACCTGGACATCCCCGTAGCCGGCATTCAAGTGTTCCACCCGCAGCATTTCTATTCCTTTCCCAGATAGGCTTCGATAACGTCCTGGTTGTTGGCGACTTCGGCTGGGGTCCCCCGGGCTATTTCCTGGCCGTAGTTTATGCAAAGAATTCGATCGCACAGATTCATGATTACATGCATGATGTGCTCGACAATGATGATGGTGATTCCCGAATTGCGCATCTTGCGGATGAGCTGCACACCGTCGGCCTGCTCCTGGGGCGTTAGTCCGGCCATTGTCTCGTCGAGCAGGAGCAGTTTGGGTTCGGTCGCAAGTGCCCGGGCGATTTCCATCCTCTTGCGGTCTCCTATGGTCAGGCCTTTTGCGGAATAATCGATCTTTTTTTCCATCTCGCAGAAATGGAGCACCTCGAGTGCTTTGTCTCGCGCTACCGTACTGTTCGAAGTCCTGCAAAAAGCGCTGGTCATAACGTTTTCCAGCACGGTCATACGGCGAAGAGGTTTCACGATCTGGAACGTTCTGCCGACACCCTCCTTGCATACTTTCCAGGTCGGCAACCCGTTCATTTCCTTGCCTCTGAAACGGATCGTTCCCGAAGTGATCGGGTAGTAGGCTGTGATGAGATTAAATACGGTGGTCTTTCCCGAACCGTTAGGTCCAATCAGTCCGTATATTTCACCTTCCTCTACCTGGAAGGTGAGATTATTGACGGCAATGAGTCCACCGAAAGCCTTCGTCAGGCGGTGCGTTTCGAAAAAATGCATATCTCAGTTCCCACTTGTAACGGAAGGTACGACTTTTTCCCTGGCCCACAGTCCCTGAATTTTCAGCCAGTCCCCGACAACTCCGTTAGCCATGTAACGGATTACGACAATGACCAGCAATCCGAATGCGAGTGCATGGGCGTTGCTGACCCATTTGGGAGCGAATCCGAAAAAGGAACTTCGGAAGAGTTCCTGGAGGAGCACCATGATAAATGCCCCGACAGGAGGTCCCCAGATGGTTCCGGCTCCGCCGATTATCGCGACAAGAATCGCCATGATCGAAATAAAGTAGAGCGAAAAGACCACTTCGGGATCGATGAAGCCCATGTAGTTCATGTAAAACGCACCCGCGAGTCCCGTGAAAAAGGAACTCACGAGAAGCGAAATACTCTTGTACCGGAAAGCGCTGATTCCCAGCGCCTCGGCTGCATCCTGGTCCTCGCGGATTGCAACGAAGTAGAAACCCCACTTGGATTTCATAATTCGGCTAAGCGTAAATACGCAAAGGGCCGCAAGCCCCAGCGCCAGAAAGTAGTAGGGCACCTTGGAGCGGAAAGTCTGAATGATGAGAATTCCCTGCATTCCCTCGGTGAAATCCCTCCAGTAAATGAAAACGAGCCGGAAGACTTCAGCTATTGCGAGGGTTGCGAGATTGAAGTATGTGCCGCGCAGTCTGAAGCAGACGCAGCCGAGGAGGAAACCGAAGACCATGGCCATCGGTCCGCCAAGCAGCATGCCCCACCATGCAGAGATCCCCAATTGCGTGGTGCAAAGACCCGCCGAGTATGCGCCAATTCCGAAGAAAATGGCATGCCCGAAGGATATTTGCCCCGTGTATCCTGCGAGCAGGTTCCACGATGAGCCGATTACCACCCACATCAGGGCAATGATGAATACATGTCGATAGTAGTCGGAAGAGATGAAGAGCGGAAACAGTGCAAGCAATGCAACTGCCGCGATCTTTGCGTATTTCTGTTTCATCTTGATTCCCCTGTTACACTTTGGTCAGAGTCTTGAGGCCGCCCGGCAGAAATACGAGGACGAGGACAAATATCACCATGCCGAAGGCATCTTTCAGGGCCATCGATATATAGGTGGCTCCGAGCGACTCCGCGACGCCAAGGACCAGTCCTCCCATGATTGCACCTACCGTGCTTCCCATACCGCCGAGGACCGTGATTATGAATGCTTTCAGAGTGAACGGGCCGCCGACGTCGGGAAAAAGATAGTAGATCGGAAGGAGAAGCGTTCCTCCTGCGGCTGCCATTGCGGCGCCCAGGCCATATGTTAGCTGGGTTATCCAATCTGCGTTAATGCCCATGATCATGGCTGCATCCTTGTTCTGGGCCGTTGCGCGCACGGATTTTCCAGTATCCGTCTTAAGCAGGAAAAAGAAGAGGCACGCGGTAAGCAGGACTGCAAGTCCGAATGCCACGAACATGGGAACATTCCACGATATGGATCCAATCATGAAAGTGGCGGAACTGTAAGACGTTTTTACAGATTTGTAATCGGAATGGAATATGAACCGAATCGTCTCGGTCAGAACCATGCCGATTCCAACAGTCATGAGGATCTGGTTTTGCGGGATAACCGAATCGATTTTTATCAGAGGATTTAGCAGATATTTCTGTATGCCTACGCCGACCATAAACAATACGGGCGGAGCAACGAGGAGTGCAAAATATGGATCGAGATTCAAATACTGGTAAAGCAGGAACGTAATGTACATTGCCACCATCATCAATTGGCCGTGGGCCAGGTTGATGATACGCATAACACCCATTATCAGGGTCATTCCCAGCCCTATCAGAGCGTAGACGCCGCCGATCAGGATTCCCGCAACAAGCGTCTGAATGAACATTTCCATTGAAAATCCTTTCCCTCGCCTACGGACAAAGAAAGGGGACAGCAAATCGAGATGCCGTCCCCTTGCGATGGTGCTATTTCCAGTTCTTTTCCCAGTCGATCGGATAAATGAAAGGCTTGCCGGCGGTATCCTTCGGCCAGACCATCTCCAGTTTTCCATCGATCCACTGAACAAGATAGGTGGGCAGCTTGTTCTGATTGGTCATCTTCTCATAGGAAACGAACTTGACCGGCCCGAAAACCGTCATCATATCCGTTTTGGAAAGGGACTCGCGAACGTCGTCCGGATTGAAGGTTTTGGCCCTCTTGAGAGTATCTGCTATGACGTAAGCCGAGGCGTATCCTTCGGCGCCGTGATATTCGGTATCCATTTTGTAGCGGCTTACGAACTTCTCATAGTATTCCTTGGCGCCGGGGTAGGGGAGGGTCTGGTACCACAGCGTTGCGGAATACACCATGTTTGCCGCTTTCCCTGCGTTCTGGCCGAATTCGGGAAGCGTAAAACCCGCGCCTCCGCCAACGAAAAGTTTGGGCGTGAGTTTGAGTTCCATTGACTGGTTCATGAGGAGCGAAGCATCCATCAGGTAGGAAACCATGTAGATTACGTCGGGGTTTGCCTGTTTGACTTTGACCAGCAACGGTTTGAAGTCGACTCCGCCGCTCTGGTAACCCTCATTCATTACGACCTTTAGGTTGAGCTTTTCACAGGTCTGCTGGAAGGTTTTTGATCCGGAGGACCCGAAGTTCGTGTTCTCGAAAAGAATGGCAACTGTCTGAGGTTTCACGACATCGGTCAGGAAGGACTCAAGCGCCTTGGGATAGTCTCCTACGGGCTGGTTGAGGCGAAAAACGTAATCCCATTTCATCTCGGTGATCTTGTTGTCCGAACCCGTGCTGACAAGGAAAGGAATCCTGTTCTGTTGAGCAACGCCCGCAATGGCGAAGGTCTCGGAACTGCCGTAACCGCCGCCGAGCATGACGACCTTGTCCTTGGTTATCAGCTTTTCCGCGGCAGCACGTGCAACGTCGGGCCGACCCGTATCGTCTTCGAAGAGGAACTCGAGCTTCTTTCCATTAATACCGCCGGCTGCATTGATCTCTTCGAGGGCCATTGCAAAGGATTTTTGCTCGATTTCTCCGAACTTTGCTTTCTCACCCGTGCCCGGCAGGATAATCCCTACTTTTACAGTGTCCTGGCAAAAGCCCACAGAAGGAACAAACAGGCAAAGAACAAGTGCCAGTACGGTCATGAACTTGAACACATGCTTCATAGAACCTCCTTCTTTCAAAAGACGATGAAAAGTCGGGAACGAGTCCCAAAATGAAAAAAAACACAAACTTTTTGTCGGTGCTTGAGGAAATAGATGGAGAACAGGGAGTATTAGCTGAGAACGACGCTAAGCAAAATAGTATATGAAACGAGGGCAAGTCAAGGCGGATTCAATGCACAAGCGGGATTGAACCGCATTTTTTGAATTCCGGCCAACTGCCTTTCGTTTTCAGTAAATTCCCCTTGAAAAATTTCTGCTATTAGAAAAACTAAATATTTAAATCAACGAAAGTGTAAATTCAATTTTTCACCAGAGTCGTGTGGCATTGATCCTGGGAAAACCAAGGCGTATGATTTTCTCACTGGTAACTGCGATGTCGTAGGGGACAAATCGGACCTCAACGGATTTTTCCAAACTGTCCCAGATGAGGTACTTTGCACAGTTGTCCCCGTCTCTTGGTTGTCCCACGCTCCCGGCATTGATGATATATTTGGTTCCCTCGTCGAGCCTGATCGTTTCCTGTCCGATATCCGAGCGATCTGCCCGACCGTCCCGGAAGGAGACCAGTTCAAGGGTATGCGTATGCCCCACAAAACATAAGTGTTGCTTCATTTTCTCGAAGATGCGGATAAGCTGGCGGCCTCTTGCCTCAAAAAGGTAGTCCGTGATCGAATCCGGAGGGCACCCGTGTACCAGCAGGCAATCTTCCAGCACCAAAGTTGATGGAAGTTGAGTGATCCAGTCTTTTGTTTCCGGGGAAATCAGTTGCTCAGTCAGAAGAAGAGATTTTCTTGCCGATTCGTTGAACCAGGTGAGATATTCGGGCCGGGCAATTCCGAGTTCGTGGTTGCCCATCACGGAAGGGATTTTCATGGACCGGATTTGTTGGACAACTTCGTCGGGGTCCGGCCCATATCCTACATTATCTCCGAGGCTTACAGCAGTGTCGATCCCGGCCCGGCCCCAATCGGCCGCTACTTCGCGGAATGCTTCGCTGTTGCCGTGAATGTCGGAGATAATGGCGATTTTCATGGATCGGTAAAACCCACCTCCTCGAGGAACGTGTCAATTGCCTGTCTGGCTTTGAATCTGTCCCGGACATCGTTCAGCATTATTGCTGCGGCATAGGTCCTGCCCGAAGGTCCTGAAACGTACCCGGCAAAACCGATCACGTCGTTAAGCGTTCCGGTTTTACCCCGTACGATCAGCCCCGGTTTGTGCATGCGGCGCCTGAGTGTTCCTTCCTCCGCGTTGGCCGCCAGCGAGGATATAAAATCATTCTGTATCGACGGATCGTTCCAGGCGGCAAAGAGCAACCGGCAAAAAGTCTGTGGGCTCACCCTGCATAAACGGCTGAGGCCCGAGCCGCAATCAAGCACCCCCGTTTCTCCCGGTATGCCTGCTTCCCGCAGTGCCGCTTCCACGACGGCGATCCCTTTTGCGGAGGTGCCGGGAGGGCCCGCGATATATCCGCCAAGCGATCGGAGGACCATCTCGGCCATGAAATTATTACTGTACTTGTTCAGCACGGAAACAAGTTCGCTAAGCGGAGGAGATTCGTAAGCGGCAATGACTTTTGCCTCTTGCGGAGTGGTCCCCTCCCTGACCGTTGAGCCCTCTACTTTAATACCGGAACGCTCCAGGGCCGTCCGGATGGCATGTGCGAAAAGGCCGGCAGGATCTGCAGCTTGAAACCGGTATTCACGGGAACGTGCACCCCTGGCGGAAATCTGCCCTGTGACCTGGAACTGTTCCTGACCGTTGCCTGCAGCACCGAGCGATCGAACGCGCAATGCATTGCCGCCCTTTTTCCCAAAAGTCGCCTGGCCGGTTAAGCGGACATAGCTCCCTGCCGGTGCGGAATCGACGGCGGCGGCTTTTCCGGGTTTGGCCGGAGCGGACACCTTGACGGTCAACTGGTTGAAATCTACAGCCGCGGCGGAAATGACGGGGTTATACAAGCCGATACAATCGGTATCCAGGCAGATACGCTCAGCTGCCGGCAGGAAAAAGCTGTTGTCGGCAATGATGCCGCCCCGGATTTGCCTGATGCCGCGGTCCTTCAGGGCCTGGACAAGCAATTGAACTTTTTCATCGACGAAAAACGGATCGCCGCTGCCCCTGATCCAGATATCCCCCTGGACTATTCCGTCCACAGGATCGCTCGTGGCAAAAACCTGGGTGGTGAACCGGAAAGCAGGGCTGAGCTTTTTCAGGGCCGCATAACTCGTCAGGAGTTTTACGAGAGATGCCGGGACAAACGCTTCACTGGACCTCTCCTGACAGACGACCTGTCCCGAAGGCAGGGCAATAAGCTGAAAAGCGGCACTCCCTGCCGCCTTACGGATCTGATCGATGGCCGGTTGAAGCTTGGGGTGCGATATTTCGGCAGCCGCAACCGGAGCCGCGGAGCGACAAAGCAGTGCCGCGAGCAGGAGCAGGAAGCAAGTTACGTGCCCACGACGAAAACGGCGATATCCGCGGCTTTCTTTCAAGCGGTGCGAGAGCAGAGGAGAAGATCTATCCGGTGTGAAGCATGATGTGAAACTAGACTTCATTGTGCGATTCTGTTCCCATTGTATCGAAAAGTTCCCAAAAGGTTGGGAACGATTTACTGACGGAATCGGCCCCCTCGATTTCCACACCCGGGATCCGAAGTCCGGCCAGGGCGAAAGCCATGGCTATTCTGTGGTCGTCGAATGCCGAAATTGGTTCCCTCGGAGGGGAGGGATTTCCCCCGTGAATGATAAGCCCGTCCTGCAATTCCTCCGTGCGAACGCTCAGGAGCCCCAGGCCCGCGGACACCGCTTCCAGTCTGTTGGATTCCTTGATACGCAGGTGGGCGACATTTCGGATTCGGGTCGTCCCATCGGCAAATGCCGCCAATACGGCCAGCGTAGGGACGGTATCGGGCATTTCATTCATATCTATATCGATCGGCAGCAGGTGTTCGGGCCCTCTTACGCGGACCCCCTCGGCCTCCCACTCCACCGCGCATCCCATCTTCTCGAGAACCTCGAGAAAACGGCAGTCGCCCTGGAGGCTGTCGGGCGAAACAGGGGACGTGAAGACCTCACCTCCCGTCAGCGCTGCGGCCCCCCAGAAATAGGATGCCGACGAGCAGTCACCCTCCACGGTGACATTGCGCGGCGCGTAAATCTGCGGTGCCGGGATGACTATTCGATTGGGTGCGACCTGTTCGAAGTGGATTCCCGCTTCTTTCATCATGCCAAGAGTGATCCTGACGTAAGGAAAGGATGCGGCAGGCTCCGGCCACTCGACTGTTACCTCATCCCTGGCCGCGGGTGCGGCGATGAGTATGCCGGACAGGAACTGGCTGCTTTTCGTTGCATCCACAAGAACTCGGCCGCCGTTGAGACCCTCGCTTTGGATCTCAACCGGCAGATATCCGGGGGATCCCAGCCAACGGACCCTCGCACCCAGCAGCTGGAGAGCTTCCGCTACCGGGCCGACGGGGCGTTCCCGGAGACGTTCGGTGCCGTCGAGTACGAAATTCCCTGCCCCCGCCGATACCAGTGCAAGGAGCAGGCGGGTGCTCGTACCGCTGTTTCCGAGCAGAATCGGGTTCTCCTGGTGTCGCCATCGATCCGGGGACGGAGTGACGGAGACCGAGTTACAGCGCCACACAACATCCGCTCCCAGCTGTCTGAGCGCCCTGACTGTGAGCTTTGTGTCCTCCGACCGTAAAGGATTCCAAATCTCGCTGGGTTCGGAGGCCAGGGCAGCCATGATGAGCGCGCGGTGGGTTATGGACTTGGATCCGGGAAGGGAGACTCTGGCCTTTATTCTTGATACGGGCTTTATTGGCTTAACGAGACTATTCATCGCCTGCGGCTTCTTCCAGGGCTTCTCGCATCGCGGTTATGGCGGGCTTGTCCGGAATCTGATGTCCAAGCCACCATTCAAGCTGAGCGACGCCCTGATACAAGAGCATATCGAGGCCGGAAACAATCTTGCACCCGGCGGCTTTTGCCATTTTTGAAAACTCCGTCCAACGCGGACGATAGACTATGTCCATCACGGTCATATTGGGATTGAAAAAGGAATCAGAAACGAGAGGTCTCGATCTCTGGCCTTCCAAACCGACCGACGTGCACTGGACAATTATTTCGTAATTCGGGCCGTTTCCATCCAATGAGTCTAACGGAATGAACTCACCTCTGACTTCCTTCGAAAGGGTGAGACCACGCTCTATACACCGGTTTGAAATCGTAACGTTGGCTCCGGCCCTGTTCAGACCGTATGCAACGGCTCGTGCTGCGCCTCCTGCCCCCAGGATGAGAGCATTCCGTCCGCCGACTTCGCAAACCCGGGAAAGCGCGTGCAATGCGCCAAGCCAGTCCGTGTTCCGTCCCTGCCATCCCAGATTGGTCCTGCGCAGTGTGTTGACCGCCCCGATCTCCTCAGCCGTTTCATCGATCTCTTCGGCAAGGCGGCAGGTCATTTCCTTGTAAGGAATCGTCACGCTGAGACCGCTGAAGCCGATCTTGTGCAAAAGGTTGAGGTCGGAAGCAAGCTCATCGACATAGAACGCGGTGTACATTGCCGGCATTCCCATTGCCCTGAAAGCCGCATTCATCATGATCGGGCTCAGACTGTGGCGTACAGGATTTCCGATCACTGCAAAGAGCCTGTTCTGTTCCGGTCTGATCATTTCAGTACTCTTTCGCGTATGTTCACCTCAACGAAATGGAAATGCCTTGCAGCTCAACTTTGAAGATGCTTGACGGATACTGATGAAAGGGTAATCTCATATCTCTGTAAGAGTCTCCAGCATATTCCTGAGGTCCGAAACGGAAAACTGCCCCGGTGCCCCCTCGGGCTGACCGGGCAATTGCGCATATGTCCAGGGACTCCCGAACAGGGTGCATACGAGCCTGCTCCACTTCCCTGCAGCTCCCATGCAGAATGCAATCAGGTCCACACCGAAATGATTTCGGGCTCGTGGAATCAGCTCGAGTATCCGCAGATTATCTTCAGCCGAATGGGCCAAAGTTACTATCTTTATAGCATCAGCTCCCGTTTTGCACATATTTTCCAATCGTGCATGCAAAATCCCCGTTTGAGGTGTTTCGACGGGATTATGCCATGAAACGAGAACTTTTGCCCCGAGCTTGCGGAAAACGGAAACATTTCCTTCCGCGGTGTCGTGTTCGATATCTATCCACTCTGCGCCGGATACGGCCGCGCGCTCGAGAATCTGAAGCCGGGCTTCCTCCGGACCGTAAAAGGATCCCATCTCTCTTAGCGGCCTGTTCGTTGCCAGCACCGGGTGACGGTCTTCTTCGGAAAGTGCATCCAGGTAGAGTCCCAGGTCGTCTGAATGCTTTCCTGAAAATCGATCGATCCTCCACTCAAGCAGGTCGATTCCGGGAAAGTGCAGCCATGCCGGAAACTCTTCCGGAGAACAGTCAACCAGGCATCCACAGATTCCGCCTTTGATTTTTTCCGGTTCAGGCCTGCTCATCGCGTTCCCCGCCCCTGCTGCAACCCATGCGCATCTTCTCCTTTTCAAGCCGGAACGGCCGGGCCGGATCGCTTCGCGGATATGAGCCGAGAATTTTCAGGAAAGTGACGTTTTCGGCGAGAGCATCCATGGCCGCGCGAACCGGGGCGTCGTCCTGATGGCCTTCGATGTCGGCGTAGAAGAGGTACTGCCACGAGAATAGCCTGTTCGGCCGCGACTCGATTCTGGTCATATTGATGGACGAGAGGGCGCCGAGGGCGTTGTGAAGCGCTCCGGGCTTATCCGAGACGGCAAAAAGGATCGATGTCTTGTCTTTTCCTGTCGGGAGGTTCGAGTAATTGCCGAGGGCAAGGAACCGGGTGGTGTTTCCGGGATGGTCCTCTATTCGTTCGGCGAGAATCTCCAGCCCGTAATGCTGTGCCGCATACAGGTTGCAAATGGCCGCGCCGTTCGGGTCTTCCCCGGCCAATATCGCCGCTCTGGCGGTGGAGGCGCATTCGGAATGCTCGACGGGTCCCAGGTTTTCCAATATCCAGCCGCGGCACTGCTCGATTGCCTGGGAATGTCCGTAGAGGCGTTTCACTTCTCCCAGGCTTTTGGCTCCGCCGCAGAGGTAATGCGATATTTCCAGGTAGAACTCGCTGATAACGCGTACCTCCCGCTGGTAGAGCAGGTCCATGCTGTGTCCGACCCCACCCTGGACGGAATTCTCAATCGGAATCACCGCATGGTGAGCCTTCCCCTTGAGAAAGCTGTCGAAAACCTCTTCGAGAGAAGAGCAGGGCAGGTAAGCTGCCGAATGGCCAAACAGGGATATGGACGCCAGATGAGAATAGGTCCATTCAGGTCCGAGAAAGGATACCTGGAGCTTATACTGGAGGAGCCGCGATGCAGCAAAGATCTCACGATAGATGGACCGCAGGGATTCCTCGGACAAGGGGCCCGGGTTCAACTCCGATAGTCGGTGAAATATGATTTCTTCCCGTTCCGGATGAAACAGGGGAAGACCCTGCGATGCCTTTATGCGTCCAACAACTGTGGCCAGTTCCATTCGCCTGTTCAAAAGGGCCAGCAGGTCGGAATCGATACGGTCGATTTCTTCTCTGATGTTTGTAAGACTTTCTTCCACTTTGCTGCATCTGCCTCGATGGTTGAAATTAATCAAACCGGACAGTCCCGTCCGGTGAATTATCCTTCCCGGATCGTCTCGTCCACTTTCACCCCGAAGTGACGGCCCGCATGTTCGGACGCAATCAGGATGGAGTCGCCGGGTGCCAGTTTCGAAATCGAGATTCCTTCTCCCTCCGGCGTTGTCAGGCGTATCGTTTCCGCATTCTGCAGAAGGATCGTTCCTCTCATTCCTTCACAGGAAGCCTCAACAAGTACGAGCGGACGCTTCTCGATCTTGACCCTTCCGACAGTCGCCTCTTCCGAGGTACCATCGAGTCGAAAAATGAGGACGCTCTTTCCCGCTTCGAGTTCGCTCAGGTAGCACGTCTTCCCTCCCGGCACTCGTATGTACGAGTGGACCGGTCCGGCGTTCACTCGGAAAGGCCTGGGCGAAACGTAAGGATTTTCAGCCGTTTCGGCCTGAACGAGAAACAGGAACGCGCTCGAATTACCGACGAGCATTCCCTCTCCCGGAACCATGAAAGTGCAGGTATCCACGCAGACCCGATCGCCCATTCCGCCGGGACTGATGCTTTCGACCCGGGCAACTGCAAAGGATTCAAATTCTGCCGACTTCTTTACCCGGGCTATGAGGTTTCTCAATTCCGCAGCATCACTCGTAGAGATTACCACACCAGCGGCCCCTTTTTCGAGTACTCCCAGTGCAAGGTCGATTTCCCCGGCGGAAGACACCGGCACCAGAAGATTGCCGGTACCGACGGCAAGAAGGTTTTCCACCGGGATGATTTCCCATGCTCTCGCGCCGGAACCCTCGGGGGCGGAAATAACGACCGTGTTGCCGACCTGAAGCAGACCCATGATCGATGCCTCGTCTTCGGGACTGCCGAGAGGGGAGAACCGGACGTCCCTGCCCGGCTCCAGGTCGCCGCCTGTGCAGACCACGGAAACCCGGCCGAGGGCCTTTGCCCTGTCCGCAAATTCCTCGGGCAGAATCAGGGCGTCCGCCCCGCTTTCCAGAGCTGCCTGCGCCAATTCATCCGACCATTCTTCCAGGCGGACCCACGCCTGTTTCATTCGATTCCTTCCGGCAAAACGAGATAACCGATGCGACACGATGGTTTTAGCAGGATTAATAACATCTCGCGGGTGATTTTTTCAATGTGTTTGCGCTCTTGTTAAATACCGAGGAAAGAAAGGCTTTGCTGAGCGGCGCCGGCAATGTTCACCGGGTCGCTTTTTCGAACAGCGAGTGCGCCAATTTCTCGAACAGGTCTCTCTGTTCGAGCTTTCTCCGCCATTTTTCAGGAATCGCCGATTCGCCGAGGTAAGCTCCGGAGATCGCTCCTGCCATGGCCCCAAGGGTGTCCCTGTCTCCGCGGTTCAAAACGGCGCAATGAATACATTCCTCATAGGAATCCGGATACTTTGTGAAGCAGTATATAGCGAAGGGGAGAGATTCGTGCACGGCAACGGACCTTCCCAGTTCACGGGCCGAGGATGTATCCGGCGTGTCCGAAGCGGCAAGGTCTTCGATCAGGGCTATTTTTGCTCTAAACACGTCAGTGCGGGCAAAACGCGCAAGTTCGCCGAGAAAATACTTGCGCGGGAAACCGTCCTCCGGCTGCATTGCAAGGGCCAGCGAGACTGACTTTGCCTGTACCGCTGCTCCGTCAACGGCAAGTTCGTGAGTGTGGGTCGGCAGTGCGGATTCCCGGGCCCTATCGTACAACTCGTCGGGAGGGAAGAAGAGTCCTACAGGAGCGACCCGCATGGCCGAACCGTTTCCGAATGAACCCGTTCCGCCAAAAAGCTCGGTGGCGGCTTCGGCGTATTTTATACCTTCCGATTCCACTCTCCGGAAGATCGACGGCGGTCCCGATGCATACCCGCGCCATGGATCCACGCTGTACTCTTCGTGAAACAGCGCTCCGAGATATTCCGGATCAATTGCCCCCTTCTCGATGAGACACTTCGCCACACTGATTGCCATGGCTGTATCGTCGGTATAGCGAAGATGGTGGGATATTTCGATTTCAGCATCGAGGAGTATTCGACTGCGTGCGCGAAAGGCAAGTTCACCAATAGCGTCGCCGAGCGCGCTTCCTTTGAGGCAGCCGAGGAATTTGGAGATGAGCGTGACCTGCATCAGCCTCCAATGGAAAACATGGGGCGTGAAATGCACTTTCGGAATATGCGGCTGCCGAGTTCGTGTTTCTCCGGCTTCGTGCTGATAGCCGAGCGGATGATGTCGGCAATTTCCCTGTCAAGAAGACCGTTTCTGAATGCCTGGCGCAAGTCGGTCTCCTCACGGGAAAAAAGGCAGGTCCTGAGTTTGCCGTCCGAGGTTACTCGAAGCCTGTTGCAGCTTGGACAGAAATGGTCGCTTACCGGGCTGATGATTCCGATCTTTCCCGGTGCGCCCCGGAAACGGAAGTGAAGGGCAGGGCCGTTGCTCTCGCCGTTATCGGCCGGATCGAGAACATCGATCCGCTTGAGACGTTCCAGTATGACATGGGCCGGAATGAACTTTCCGTCGTAGTCGGTTTCACTATCCCTGAAGGGCATGAATTCTATGAAGCGGACATGAAAAGGAAATTCGCGGGTAAGGCGGGCAAGGCTTTCGACTTCGTCGTCATTGACGCCTTGCATTATGACTGCATTGAGCTTAATCGGCGAAAGCCCCGCACGTTGCGCCGCCAGGATGCCTTCCCATACGCGATCGAATTGATCGTGCCTGGTGATCGCCGCGTATTTTTCCCGCTGCAGGCTGTCCAGGCTGACATTGATCCGCTTGATCCCGGCTTCCCGGAGTCCCTCGGCAAAATCGGAAAGGAGCACGCCGTTGGTCGTTATGCTCAGGCTCTTGAGCCCTGATATTTCGGAAATCCTCTTGCAGAGAGTCAGGGCGTCTTTTCTCACGAGCGGTTCTCCCCCCGTGATTCTGATTTTGGATATCCCCATTTCGGCGGCGATTCCGGCAAGTCGAACCACCTCCTCGTAGCGGAGGATTTCCGAGTGATCGACCTTGGGAACGCCGTCTTCGGGCATGCAGTAGACGCAACGCAGATTGCACCTGTCCGTTATGGACAACCTGAGATAATCGATTTTCCGCTGAAAGGAATCGGTCGGAGGTGCGGGCATGAATCTTCCTTGTGACTGCAATTGCTGAACTAATCAAAAACCGAATAAGGTATCAAATAAGACATAACACCGGCGTTGAGTTTTACCAAACATAAAAAGAGCAGTTAAGGAAGATTCTTGTGGGCGCTCCCGATCAGGATACGCACTTTATGTCGATCAGGGGGGTCCCGTCCAAAGCGTCAATGCCGCGGACACGCAGGACGGTTCCTTTTATGTCCACTATTTCGACAGTGTCGACCGAAATGGGATTGGGGCGGTCCGGGCTGCGGGTGGAGAAGACGCCCCGCTTGGGCCGGGTTAGATCGTGCCTCGGGTGCACCTGCAGGACCTGCCGGTCCGCCTGGTGCATCCAGTAGAGTATCACTATTCTCTGTCCCACTTTGAGACCCGGGAAAGCATCACTGTACTTTTCCTCGACCACCAGTTCTCCTTCGACCGTTGCTTCGCTGCCCTGGCGGGGGGCGGTATCGCGGTCGGTCAGAGGACTGCGGATGAAACCGATCGGTTCCAGGACGATATCACGTGTGGCCTCTTGCGAAGGTATTTCCATTTGGCTGTATCTCCTTTATCTCTATTGCCATGCAACATTGTCCCCGCGCGTGTTGATGCTTTTTCCCTCGGCATCTACGACGGGTCCCAGTTCCGTACCGTCCGGCCGCATGAGTCCGACCCCCTGGAGGAATGCTCCCGCCGTTCGGCCCACTTCATTGCCCGTCCGGGAATCGACTACTTTGAGGCCGCGTGAGGCCGCAACCGTTCCAAGGTAGGCGATGTATTTGCCGTCCGGCGACCATGCGGGCCAGCTTCCGCCTTTTTGTATCTGGTGCAGACCCGAGCCGTCGATGTTCATCAGCCAGATGCCCTCGGGGATATCGCGGACGAACGCAATCGTTTTACCGTCCGGGCTGACAGAAGGGTACCTGTAATTATCTCCGCCTTCTTCCTTCAGAGGCAGCAGGCACCTGGGCTGATCGGCCGAGAGCAGATACAGCCCGCTGCTGTTCCGTTTGCTGGAAACGAGCAGCAGGCAGGGGACCTGGCCTCCGCACCCGGGGATACCCGTTATTGTCGGGCTTGCGCCCATTTCGACAGTCTTGCCGAGCCATGGCTTTTCCTCGAACCGACTTACCGGGCTCGTGTAAATTTGCTTGCCCGACCTGTCCTCGCGCAGAAAAGCGAGCAGGTCGCCGGATACGAAAGTGGGGGAGGAGTAGCTTACCTTCTCCGCTGCAAATATCTGATCGGTGCCGGAATCGAGCCGGTAGACATGCAGCCGCTCGCGGTCGTCGATATAGGCAATGGTCCGGCAGTCGGGCGAGAGAGCGGGATGCGATGCACGGAAACCGAGTCCTTTCGCCTGGCCGGTTGCCATATCCATCACCATGGATTCCATTTTGCCGGAAGCATAGTAGACAAGTTTCCCCTTGAGCTTCTCTTCGCCGGCTGCAAAACAGGAATTTGTGATCGCGGACGCTGTAAGGCAAATCATCAGAACCAGAGAAATTGCATCGATCGAACGGGCTAATCTCACTCCAAGTTCCTTTCAGCTAAATCCTTGATTAACGGACACTCATGACAAAGCGGCCTGTCTCGCCAACTGTCTCCCGAATCCTTCAAAGAATGTCCGAGAGCCTCTCTCCCAAAAGGGTAAACCTGGACTGCATCCGGTTGTTCTTGACTGCTATGGCGAGGGCTTTTTTCGAACCCACTATAACGGCAAGTTTTCTTGCCCTCGTTACCGCCGTATAGAGCAGGTTTCGCTGCAGCATCATGTAATGTTGCGTCAAAAGCGGGAAAATCACAGCCGGGTATTCGCTCCCCTGCGCTTTGTGGATGCTCACTGCATAAGCGAGAACGAGTTCATCCAATTCGGAAAAATCATAAGGGACGCTTCTGCCTTCAAAATCCACGCGGATTTGCTGTGCTTCCTGATCGATGTAAGCGACGCGTCCGATATCTCCGTTGAAGACTTCCTTGTCGTAGTTGTTCCTGATCTGCATCACTTTGTCGCGTACGCGAAAGACGCGCCCACCCCTGTCCAGGGTAATTCCCGACGGGTTTAGAGCATTCTGCAGGGCAAAATTCAGGTTCTGAGCGCCAATCACGCCGCGATGCATGGGACTGAGTACCTGCACGTCTTCGACAGGATCGAACCCGAAGCGGCGCGGAATTCGCTGAGTGCATAGTTTTACGATGGTTTCTACGGCCTCTTCCGGGTCCTCTTTGCCGATGAAGTAGAAATCCTGTTTCTGACTTTCGATCCGCAGGTCCGGGAATATCCCCTGACGGATCATATGCGCGTTGGTGATTATCCGGCTCTGGCTTGCCTGCCGGAAAATCTCGGTCAGGCGGGTCACGGGAAAGCTCCCCGAAGCGATGATATCGCCCAGTACGTTGCCGGGCCCAACCGATGGAAGCTGGTCCGAATCCCCGACCAGTATGAGAACAGCGTGCTGCGGGACGGCTTTGAAGAGGTGGTGGGCGATGACGGTATCCATCATCGAGCTTTCGTCCACGATGATGAGGTCGGCCGAAAGGGGCTTTTGTTCGTTCCGCTGGAATCCTCCAGCCTGCGGACTGAATTCGAGAAGCCTGTGAATTGTCGCCGCGGGATGCCCTGTTGCCTCCGAGAGTCTTTTGGCTGCGCGGCCGGTTGGAGCGGCAAGGTTGACCCGCGCTCCCATATGCGAGTAGATGGCAAGGATGGCGCGGATGAGGGTGGTCTTACCGGTACCGGGGCCGCCCGTAATGACCATGACCTTTTCGGAAAGCGCGCGTTTGACCGCTTCCTCCTGCAACGGGGCAAGAGTGAAACGCAATTGTCCCCGAACCCACTTGACTGCGCTTTCCAGGTCCACCCTGGCGCTTAGTCCCCTGTAGCGTTGAATCGCCAGGAGGCGTTTGGCCGCATTCGTCTCCGCGATATGAAACGAGCGAAGATAAATTGCGCGGTCGCCCCCGAATGAATCGGCAGCTCCCGGTACCAGGCTCTCCTCCCTTATGATCGTTTCCGCCTTGAGACGCAGCAGCGCTTCTTCCAGAATCGCGGAAGTCTCAATCTGGAGTGTCTTTTTGCATTTTTCGATCAGGAGATCGAAGGGAAGGCAAACGTGTCCTTCTTCCGCGGCTTCATGGAGGACATAGACTATTCCGGCCTCCGCCCGCATTGGAGAATCCTGTTGAAATCCCAGGTTCCGCGCGAGATTGTCCGCGGTCAAAAAACCCACTCCGAGGACCTCCATGGCGAGGCGGTACGGATTCTGCCTGACGACATGAAGGGACTCCTGCCCGTATTGCTTGAAAATACGCACCGCCAGGGCCGCGCTCGCCCCGTTCGAACGCAGGAAAACCATAAGGGAGCGGATTTCCCTTTGCTCGTCCCAGGCCTTCTTTATCTGCGCTATCCTGTATTTTCCGATGCCCTCGACTTCACGTAACCGCTCGGACTCGTTCTCAATGATGTCCAGCGTTGCCTCGCCGAAGCATTCCACAATGCGCTCGGCCATCTTGGGTCCGATTCCGCGGACCAGCCCCGATCCGAGATATTTCTTTATGCCCAGGACCGTCGAGGGAGCGCGAAGCTCATATCGCTCCACCCGGAATTGCTGTCCGAACCGGGGATGCATTCCCCATTCCCCCTCCATGAGGAGGGTCTCCCCCGGGGAAACCGCGGCGAAGTTGCCCACCGCCGTGACGAGGTCCTTTTGCCCCGGCACGCGCACCTTCAGGACGCTGTAGCCGCTTTCTTCACTGGTGAAAGTCACCCTTTCGACAAGTCCCTGCAATCTGAGCATAATTTTGCCGAATCCGATTTTCTTCCCGCAAAATACTAACAATCGTAAACACGATGCTGTATAATTCAGAGCTAATATTTTGGAATCCTTGTTTTGACAAACCCATGGAACGTGTTAACATGAAATCTAAGGGAAAAGCCATAACAAGGTTTTGCAAAACTTTTTGCGATGCGGGATTTCAAAAGAAGTTGGAATCTTTCCGGCGAAAGGTCCATGTCCCGAAAATTTGATCAGCGGAGAGGTTGCCCGATGTCCCTTTACATTAAGACCGATGATTACAGCAAACATGGCATAAGTAAATACTCCGACCCAGCACTGATCCGAGCCGTAGTACAAAAGGAGCTTAATATCGATCGCGTTTTTGTTTCCTTCGTGAACAAGCATGAATACATCCGTGTGGACTTCCTGAAGCCAAGGCCACCCCGCAAGCTAAGCAGGCGGCCAGGCAGACGGGCCGCATCGAAATAAACCAGGGCGCTTTCGGGCGCCCTTTTTAGTTCCCGTACATAGCAACAGCTCTCGCCGGATCTTGATTTAGATCCTCTAAATACCGGCAGTCCTTCTTTTTACGCCGGCGCTCTCTCGTTGTCCATCACATCATTCTTATACGGAATTGCATTCAAGCTTGTGCCGATCAACACACACCTACGTCATTCCGGCGTAAGCCGGAATCCAGTCTTTCAAAAGCATCCGGATCCCGGAGTGAGGTTGTCCTGATCGAAGAGAAGGGCCGGGATGACGGCTTTGGTTCTCTATCATCTTGAACGCAAGCCGGTATTACTTCATCGGGATAAACTTTCCTGAGAAACGGTTGTCTCGCTCCATCCGGCCAAATCGCCTTGGAGTCTCGATCAGGCGCTCTGCGATCTGAAAGCTTCCGATGCAACATCGGTAAGGCGATCGGCTATTGCCGGGGGCAATCCGCCGGTAAGGCCGAGTGCACGCCGGTCGATCCCGAGGCAGAGGCCAAGCAGCTGCGGGTAGAGCAGGGATGGGATCGGGGCGTCAAAGCCACGGTTCTGCAAAATTAAGCTCTGAACCTTGTCAAACTGCATCTGGCAATATGGGCAAAGCACCGTGAGACAGTCGGCGCCGCCTCTTTGGGCGTTCCTGAGTTTCTTTTCAGTCAGATCCATCGAAAGCTCATCGTTGACTCCCCACAATGGCGAACCGCAGCATTCGTACTTGCCGACCCATGCCACGCTCTCGGCACCTGTCGCTTCGACCAGGGCATCAAATTTTACGGGCGGGAATGCGTTGTCGAAATCCACGACCTGTCTGGGACGAAGCAAGTGACAGCCATAGTGGGTGGCGACTTTGAGCCCCTGCAGAGAGGCCGTAAACCGCTGCTTCAGACTTTCCACTCCTATATCGTCATACAGCAGTCCGAGGAGGTGCTTGGCTGTTTTCCGGCCGGAATAGCTCAAACCCTCCGCGGCGAGCGTCGCGTTCACCTCTTCCCTGGTGGAAGCGTTCTCGTTCAGAATGTGCTCCGCGTACTTGAGGCTTCCGTAACAACAATTGCAAACGGTCAGGATGTCGAGGTCCGCTCTTTCCGCCAGCGCCAGGTTCCTCGCGGAGGAAAGCAGGTATGCTTTGAAATTGAGGTTCCTGAGCGGATACCCGCAGCAGTTGAATTCCCTTATGTTGACGAATTCGACTCCGAGTGCATCGAGCACCGCGTTCGAGGAAGTCTCATATTGGGAGAGCCCCATGGACGTCATACAACAGCGAAACATGGCGATTTTAATGGATTTGTCGGTTTTCATACGGCTATCTCGCTATGTTTTCGGACAATGGCCCGATTTTTTAGTTCGTAGATGATATCGGTAACGGCAACACATTGAGGGCAATTTTCCTGGCACTGGTAGCAGCCCAGGCAGTCCCAAAGCATTTTTGAGCTGAATACCAGGTCCCAGCACCGCATGTTGACCGCATGCATCATCTGATGCGGCAGAAGGCCGAGAACTTCACCCGGCTTTTTATAATTGTGAACAACGGGGCAGGAGTTGGTACACGCACCGCAACGGTAGCAGTTTGAAAGCGTGTTGGCCTGGATCGACTTGTTCAGTATACCGGAAAGTTCTCTTTCGCCAACGATGAGCGTCTCGTTTTCCGCGGCCCCATTGCCCGCCATTTTCTTCAGAGCGAGTTCGACAGGCTTTCTGTAGTCGTCCACTCCGATGAGTTGTTTCTGCACTCCTCGATAAAATGCGAGCGGAGAGAGAAGCTGGTATTCTTCAATTGAGTTTCTCAGCAGACGCTCTCGCGCGCTGAACCATAGATCCCTCAACTGTATTCCCGAAGGGCAGGCGATACTGCATCGGTCGCAGTTCGTGCAAAGGACGATTCCCTGCTGAATGATTCGGTGTTCTGCGGGATCGAGGACCTTGCCGGAGGCAAGTCTTTTCAACGAGGCGATCTTTTCGGACGGCAAAATGTTCACGTTTGGAATTTCATGAACCGCGACCGCGACGGAACATCTCAGTGTGCAGGCGCCGCAATGCGTACAGGCGTCCAGTTCCAGCATCTGCCGTGTCGCCAGGTTTTCGGGGGCCGCTTTCCCTCCTTCCATGGCCGAGTTGACCAGGAGGCTCAGAGGACTTGCAAAAATATGAAACATTTTGCTGAAGGGCAAATATGCCAGGAAGAGCAGGGCAGTCAGGTAATGCACCCAGGAAAAGAAGGTGACGAGCCCGGCTCCGTCGGTAACCGATGCGACGGGTTTGAAAGCTTTGGAAAGAGCATAGCCGCCGAAGCTCCATGCAGGGCTTGAGTGGCACTGGGCGCAACTTGTTTCGTGGAGAGATTTGCCTCGTTCAAGGGTCGCCTTGTCAGGGCTGCCGATTCCGGGCGAAACGAGCCCGAAGTGCTCCACCCAGTAAGACTCCAGGGCCTGCAGATCTTCCTGGTCGGCCTGGATCGTGTATTCTTCCGCCATTCTGTCGAAAATGGCCTGCGACGAAATCTTCACCCCTTCCAGGAGAAAGCCCGAGACAATAATTATGGTGACCATCACCATGGCATGAATATCCATGCGACTGGTCATCGGACGACGCGCCTTGCGAATGAAACGCCTGTAAACTGCCATTGCAATGCCGAGTACGATGAGCCCCCCTCCGGCGTCTCTAAGGAAGAGATAGGGGTTGAGAGTCGGGGCGTAGGAGGGGAAAAGGCGCGAGATTACCAGGTTGTCCAATGCATGAAGAAGGAAGAGCAGGGTAAACCCGCTGTATATGCACATGTGCATGGCCCATCTGAGCGGATCTTCCCGCAGGATGGATCTCTGGAAAATCACCTCGACAAAAAAGGTCCTCATGAGCCTGAACAATTTGCGGCTGAACAGGGTAAGGCCGATACCTTTGAAGGCGGAAGCCATCCTGCGGGATGCGGAAAACGCTTCCCCCGCGGGTCCCACGGAAAATCTGAACCAGGAAGCAACCTTCAGGCCGATCCCAATCACGAAGACGGCCAGAGCCACAAGGAGTGCAATCTTGTGGAGCATAAGGTAATATTTCTCCTTTCGGTGAGAGGGTCCGGCGGAATAGTTTGACTGTTTACTGGGCTAACCGATTCGGTCCGGCACGGGTAATGATAGCAATTGAGAAAATAAGATCAAATAAAATTAGCTAGTTAGGCTAAAGATGCTAATTGTTATCTTATTTTGTCGGCTGATTCGCATGACCGGAAAATGAGGCGGACCAAGACTAGCGCGAGCGCTGTAAGTTCTCAGAGTTGAAATTTTGCCGCGTGAGTAGTGTGAGCAAAGTGAGGAGTTGATGAGTTCGAGTCGGAGCGAAAGTTAAAGTGAGAATACCAATTTTCGACAAAAACATACTAAATGGATAGGGAATTGTCAAGGGAGCTGAGATTGAGACACTTTATGAAAAGCTGACCAAGTCGGACAAATCACTCAAACATTCCCGGAAAAAGCCGCGGGCCCTTGAAGGCGATGACTGTTTTCCCGCTCCTGCTTTGATTGTCGGCCACCTATTTTCCAGGGCCGGGGACCCCCTGCTTCAAAAAATCCCAAAACGATCCTGCAGTGTTCCAATTTCCCGCTCGATCTGATATTTTAACTCGATTTTTCCATTCTTGATTGCTATTGCCCCCGTCGTCTACACCTGTCACGGTCGAGTCGAGCAGGTTGGGGCCACCTTTTCGGGACAGAAGGAAACCTGATGGAACAGAAATATTCTCCCAAATCTATAGAGAAAAAATGGCAGGAACACTGGGAACAATCCGGGGTCTTCAAAGTTGGTGAAGATGAAGGAAAGGAAAAGTATTACCTGCTCGAAATGTTTCCTTATCCCTCGGGCCGGATTCATATGGGACATGTCCGCAACTACACGATCGGCGACGTTGTCGGGCGGTTCCTCCGGATGCGTGGGTTTAACGTTCTGCATCCGATGGGATGGGACGCTTTCGGGATGCCGGCGGAAAACGCCGCGATAAAGGCGGGCACCCATCCGGCCAGGTGGACCTACGATAATATAGATTATATGAGGAACCAGCTCAAACAGCTTGGATTCTCCTACGACTGGTCCCGTGAAATCGCCACCTGCGATCCCACCTACTACCGGTGGGAACAGCTCTTCTTCCTCAAGATGTTTGAGAAGGGGCTGGCTTACAGAAAGAGTTCCTACGTAAACTGGTGTTCGAAATGCCAGACGGTTCTGGCGAACGAACAGGTGGAGGGCGGGGCATGCTGGCGGTGCGATACCCCGGTTATCCAGAAAGAGATGGAGCAGTGGTTCCTCAAGATTACCGATTATGTGGAAGAACTGCTCGACTACACCTATAAGCTTCCGGGCTGGCCCGAACGCGTTCTGACAATGCAGCAGAACTGGATCGGGAGGAGCACTGGAAGCCGGCTCGTATTTCCTCTCGAGTCGGGTAACGGCGGAATCCAGGTTTTTACCACGCGAACGGATACTCTTTTCGGCGCGACCTTTATGAGCATGGCTCCGGAGCATCCGATGGCAGTCGATTTGTGCCGCGGAAAACCCGAAGAAGCGGCCGTGCTCGATTTTGTCGAAAAGGCAAAACAGTCGAAACGAAATGAGCGCGAAGCGGAGCTTCTCGAAAAAGAGGGCGTTTTCACCGGAAGCTACTGCATCAATCCCGTCACCCAGGTGAAGATGCCCATTTATGTCGCGAACTTCGTGGTCATGGCCTACGGTACGGGAGCCGTCATGGCCGTTCCCGCCCACGATCAGCGCGATTTCGAATTTGCAAAAAAATATGGGCTGCCGATCAAAGTCGTCATAAAACCGGAGGATGCCGAGAATGCTCCTGCGGCTGAAGAGCTGACGGCGGCCTGGGAAGATGACGGCGTACTGGTCAATTCCGGACCGTTTACCGGGATGAAGTCGGCCGAAGCACGCGAGGCGATAACCGAATCGCTCGCGAAGAAAGGCCAGGGGGAGAAGACCGTCCAGTATCGTCTGCGTGACTGGGGCATTTCCCGTCAGCGTTACTGGGGGGCCCCCATCCCGATCATGTACTGTGAAAAGTGCGGAGTGGTGCCGGTTCCCGAAAAAGATTTGCCGGTCAAGCTGCCGCTCGATGTGGAACTGCTCGAAAACGGAGGATCGCCTCTTCCCGTATACGAGCCCTTCTACAAAACCGTGTGTCCCGTGTGCGGCGGTCCGGCCAGGCGTGAAACCGACACCATGGACACCTTTGTCGAATCTTCCTGGTATTTTGCCCGGTACACCTGCCCCGATTACGATAAGGGACCTTTGAACAAGGAAAGCGTCCGGTACTGGATGCCGGTGAACCAGTATATCGGCGGAATCGAACATGCGGTCCTGCACTTGCTCTATTCGCGGTTCTTTGTGAAGGTCCTGCGCGATATGGGCTATATGGAAGTGGATGAGCCTTTCCTTAATCTGCTTACGCAGGGAATGGTCATCAAAGACGGCTTCAAAATGAGCAAGTCGAAGGGCAACGTGGTCGATCCGGATGAAATGATTCGTGCCTACGGAGCGGATACGGTTCGCCTTTTCTGCCTTTTCGCTTCGCCTCCCGAAAAGGACCTGGACTGGAGCGACCAGGGCGTCGAAGGCTCCTTCCGGTTCCTCTCCAGGGTTTGGCGACTTGTTTCGGAAAACCCGGAAGAACTGGCTTCCACAAAGCCGTATGCCGGGGGGAACTCGCTCCCCGGGGGACTGGCCCAACTGCATCGCAAGACTCACCAGACAATAAAGAAGGTGACCGAAGATATTCAGGACCGGTTCCACTTCAACACGGCGATTGCAGCCATCATGGAACTGGTGAACCAGATATACCAGGTGCGGGAGAGCAAACTTGAGGATCCTATGCTGTGGCCGGTTCTCAAGGAAGCCATAGAAGCGGCTGTCGTCGTCTCCTCACCCATGGTGCCTCACATTGCGGACGAACTCTGGCAGGCTTTGGGCCACGGTGAACCGCTCCTGGAAAAGTCCTGGCCCAAATGGGACGAAAAGGCGCTCAAGGCTGAGGAAGTACTGGTAGTCGTCCAGATTAACGGCAAACTTCGCAGCAGGATGACCGTGCCCGCCGACGCGTCCGATAAGGAACTGGAGAGCATTGCGCTCAATGATCCCCGTGTGAATGAGTATATAGGAGGCAAGCCGGTGCGAAAGGTTGTAGTCGTACCGAAAAAGCTGATAAATATAGTGATCTGAAAGGGGAGGGTGGGAAGTTGCTCTCAATGTCGTTGCTTTAAGGAAATACGCCGCTGGTTCCCAAGGTCCGCCTTGGGAACCCCGCCCCGGCAGGCCGAAGGGCTTCGGGGCCGTAGCCTGCCGCGCTTCCTGCACCTCCGCCGCAGTCCTCTCGTGTTTTGCACCCGGGACTGACGGGTGGCGCGAAGCGTGAACACCATCGCTTTTGGAGGATCGGTGGGGAAAGGTTGAGGGATGCCGTCAGACAGGGAATTACGCCTTTGTCCATGTTGCGGCCAAAGGAAGCTGGAGCTTCGAAAGCCGGGTTCCCAAGCCGGGGCTTGGGAACCAGCGAACGAGTGCTTTAGAGTGTTGCGGGTCAGGAAACCGCGCCGCAACTCTTGGGGAGAGTCCTCGGACTCTTAAGTCAGGGCTCATGGGAGCATTCCCCACTATTCCAATACTTTTCCGACCGGACCGGACTACTTTGCCATGACAAAAACTGCTCGATTCAGGTTCCTGCTGGTACTGTTGGCTGCATTATGTCTATCCGCCTGCGGGTATCATTTTTCCGGAGAAGGCGACGGACCGAAGCCCGGGTTGAGATTAATAGCAATTCCGGTATTTGAGAACAAGACATCCGAACCCGACCTGGGTGCGGTCTTTGCCGGTGCATTGCGACGGGAGTTCATCCAGAAGGGAAGTCTCAAAGTTGTTCCCGTGGAAGATGCCGAGGCCGTATTCAAGGCCAGCATCAAGAACATAAATATCGTTCCTGTCGCGCATAATCCAACCGATGTGGTGGGAACGCGGGTTACGGTCGAAAACCGGATATATGTCACCTTGGATATTCGCTGTGAAGATAAGAGCAACGGCAAAATCCTCTGGAGAGATCCCAATTTCAATTATTATAAAGTTTATCGCCTAAGCTCGGATCCTTTGTTTCCAGACGCCCTCGCGGGGTATGAGAACAGGCGTTCCGCGCTGGAATTTCTGGCACAGGAAATGGCTGTTCGCGTCCACGATCGTTTTTTGAGCAACTTCTGATATGCAGGCGGAAGATTTTCTTCAGACCCTTCAGTCGGCCAAACTTGAGCCCGTGTACCTTTTCCTTGGGACCTCCGCTTTCCTGATGGAGGAAGCCTGGAAGAAACTGCATTCCAGGGTTTTTTCGAAAGGGAAGAAGAGCTTGAGCATCGAGCGGTTCCAGGCGAAGGAGATAACACCGGGGCAGGTGATGGAACGCCTTCAGACCATCCCCATGTTCGGGCCGAGCAGATTCATGGTCGTGGAAAACGTGGAGTCCTGGGAAAAAGGCGACCGTGCCGCCTTCGAAACATTCCTCCGGCGATTGCCTTCTTCTGCGTGTCTCGTGCTGACTGCCTCGGCCAAAAAAGGAATAGACTCGCTTGTAAAGAGCGTGGAATCCAGGGGCAAGGTTGTCCAGTTCCGCGCTCCCAACGAACGGGAAGCACCCCGGTGGTTGATGGACCAGGCAAAGGAGAAGGGCAAGACTCTTTCGATGAGGGCTGCGTTCCTGCTGGTTGAAATGATCGGCGAGGATTTCAGCAATCTGTCTTCCGAACTCGAAAAGGTCTGCACCTTTGTCGGCGAACGAGGAAACATCGAAGCCGAAGATATCCAGGAAGCCGTCAGTTCGCAGCGCACTTTTTCGATGTTCGACCTGCTCGACCAGGTGAAAGCGCGCCAGGCCGGGAAGGCAGTGCGGTCCCTTAGGAGTCTTCTGCTGTCCGGCGAGCCTGCACTGAAGATATTGGGATCGCTCGCGTGGCAGATCAGGGTCCTCTGGCAGGTGAAGGACGGCTTGCGCAACGGAATGCCGGAAGTGCAGATTTCGGAAAGGCTGAAGCTGCACCCGTTTGTCGTCAAAAAGGCGCGCGAGCAGGCGGCCCGTTTTTCGGATTCGGATCTGCACGAAATCCTCGATGCCATCCGGCAGGCGGACCTCGCTATGAAGAGTACCGGGTCCTCTCCGGAAGCCATGCTCGAGGAACTTCTGATAGGCCTTTGCCTGAAAAATGAAAAGCCCCCGGGCGCGCTCCGAGGGCTTTGATAATTTGCCGGCTATAATAAACCGTGCCGGAAACTAGAGGGCATTCACTCTGCGTGTCAGGCGGGAGATCTTCCGGGATGCGGTGTTCTTATGGATCACGCCCTTGGCGGCCGTTTTCTCGATTACGGAAACTGCCTGCTTCAGTTCTTCAATTGCAGTTTCCTTCGATTTCGAATTGATTGCCGTCTCAAGACTTCTGATCGTGCTCTTCATTCTGGTTTTGCGCGAACGGTTTCGAACCCGCTGTTCCTCACTCTGCCTTGCCCTCTTGATAGCTGATTTATGGTTTGCCAATCCAGACCTCCTTCAGATTTCACTTGCTCGAATATCGTAAGTTGTATCCTGGTACCCGATGGTCAAAAAAGAAAGTTATATATACCCCACCGGTTCCGGATGTCAACCGATAATTATCGGGCCCCTTCGGCTGCCGTTTTCTGCTTTTCCGCTCTTTCGACCTTTACCGTCTCAGAAAATTTCCTGAGTTCTTCGCCGTCGATCGATTCCTTTTCCAGCAGAATCCTTGCGAGTCTCTTGAGCAGTTCCCGCTCTTCCGTCAGAATCCGTCTGACTTTCTGATGAGTGGAATCGATTATTCCGGCAATTTCTTCATCGATCTGCTGCGCGGTCCTCTCACTGAATTCTCTTTCCCTGGCCCCGAAACCGAGGTCGAGATGTGCGGAGCGGGGCTCATTTATGTAAGTCATCGGCCCGAGCTTCTCGCTCATTCCATATTCCATGACCATGCGTCGCGCTATATCGGTTGCGCGCTGAAGGTCGTTCTGGGCTCCGGTCGAAATATCTCCAAAGATGATCTCTTCGGAAACCCGGCCTCCGAGCAGGACCTGAAGCCTGTCCAGCAGTTCGTCCCGTGTCATGAGGTACCGGTCCTCGGTTGGAAGTTGTTGCGTATAACCGAGGGCCGCGATACCGCGGGGAATGATGGAGACTTTGCTAACCGGGTCCACATTGGGGAGGACCATCGCCACAAGGGCATGTCCGGATTCGTGGTAGGCGACAATTTCCTTCTCCTTGGGGTTCATCGCGCGGTTCTTTTTTTCGAGCCCCCCGATGATTCGGTCCGTCGCCTCCTGGAAGTCGGCCATTGTGACCTCTTCCCGGTCGCGCCTGGCGGCAATGAGAGCCGCCTCATTGATGAGGTTGGCCAGATCGGCTCCAACGAACCCCGGGGTCATTGCCGCAATCCTTTTGAGATCGACGTCGGGTCCAAGCTTCACTTCCCGGGCATGTACACGCAGGATGGCCTCTCTGCCGCGAATATCCGGCTTGTCGATTGCAACATGCCGGTCGAAACGGCCGGGACGCAACAGCGCCGGATCGAGAATTTCGGGGCGGTTTGTGGCCGCCATGATGATGACTCCCGCCCTCGGATCGAAACCGTCCATCTCAACGAGAAGCTGGTTGAGAGTCTGCTCACGCTCGTCGTGGCCGCCGATGGGATTAAGTCCACGCGCTTTGCCGAGCGCATCCAGTTCGTCCACGAAAATGATACACGGAGCATGTTCCTTCGCCTGACCGAAGAGATCCCGTACGCGTGCGGCGCCGACTCCGACAAACATCTCAACGAATTCCGAGCCGCTCATGCTGAAAAACGGTACACCCGCCTCGCCGGCAACGGCCCGGGCAAGAAGCGTCTTGCCCGTACCGGGTGCTCCGACCAGCAGAACGCCCTTGGGGATCTTTCCCCCCAGTTTCTGAAATTTGCCGGGGTCTTTCAGGAATTGAACGACTTCCTCGAGTTCCGCCTTCGCTTCGTCTATGCCTGCGACGTCGTCGAATGTCACCCCTATTTCTTTTTCAGCGTATATCTTTACTTTTGCCTTCCCAACGGACAGCACGCCCTGCGGTCCGCCGCCCATTCGACGCATGAGGAAGCTCCAGAAAAAGAAAAATATGCCGAGTGGAAGCAGCCATGAGAGCATGACGCCGATCCATTTGTTTTCCACCGCACCGCTGAACTTGATCCCACGCGACTCCAGGTCCTTGACGAGGTCCGGGTCTTCAACGCGGACCGTGGAGAAATACTTGTTTGGGTCCTGCGCATCCTTGAAGCTGCCCGTAATCTTTTCAGGGCTGATCGTTACGCTATCCACTTTGTTGTCTTTGATCAACTGCTTGAAATCGGAATAGGAAATCCTGTTGCCCTGCTGTTCTCCCACATAGGTCTGGAACCATGTGATCATAAGGAGCGCGGCGATAAAATACCAGATTGAGAAGTGGACCTTTCTCTGGGAAGGGTCCGGTCTCCGACCTCCGTCTCCTGACGGTCCTTTAAAGCGATTCATAAATTTATCCAACGTGCATCTCGTTTCTCTGGGTTTCGGCCAATAAGCGATTGCCCCCTGGCGGCAGGGAGGCTCTCTCGTCCACACTCATCGATGTTTTGGGCCGCACCCGGTTCTTGGATTCCGGCGGGGGGAACGACCCTCAAGAAATATACTACACGCGCGCCGCTATGCAACGTCAGATAAAGGAAAATGAATAATTCAATACGGATTATCCAAATATCCCGACCAGCAAATTCGGCACCTTTGGGGCAATAGACCAATTAACAGTTATCCCTTGCGTGCACATGTCCGATGTACTATTAGTACTTAGCTGGTCGTAAAATGTAAGGAGGTGTACTGGATGAAAACGGGCAGGTTTATTCGAAATACATTCATTTCTTTTTTAGCCATGACCTTTGTATGTGCTCCGGCCATGTTCGGAAGGCAGGCAGTCTTCGCGGCAGGTAGTGAAGCGCTGGAGGAAGAAAGCGGGATCGTAACGAAGGTCAACGATCCTTATGAAAAATTCAACCGGGCCATGTTTACCTTTAACGATCGGCTGTACTTCTGGGTTCTCAAGCCGGGTGGAACCGTTTATGCCGCCTATTTCCCCCCGGGCTTCAGGAAATCCGTTCGCAATGCCGCTCGCAACTGGGTGTTCCCGGCGCGCTTCGTAAACAGCGTTTTCCAGGGCAAGTTTGACAAAGCTCAGACGGAAACCGCCCGATTCGTAATAAACTCGACGTTGGGCGTGGCCGGCCTGTTTGACTTTGCTCAGACCAATTTCGGTCTCAAACCGCAGGATGAAGATTTCGGTCAGACTCTTGCCGTTTGGGGTGCCGGCTCAGGTCCTTTCCTCGTCGTCCCGGTGCTCGGCCCGTCGAATCCGCGCGATCTGCTGGGCTACGGCGTCGACAGTGCGATGGACCCGATATTCTGGCTTCCGATAGACTGGTGGATCAGTCCGTCCGTGAAGGCAGGGAAGATCCTGAATGAAGCCTCTCTCAGAATCGGAGAGTATGAAGACTTCAAGAAAGCGGCTCTCGACCCCTACATCTCGTTGCGGGATGCATACATTCAATACAGAGATAACGAAATAAAGAAATAACCCCTGTGATATTTTTGAGAGTTCAAGGAGGCAAAATTTCCCGTTTTGCCTCCTTTTCTTTTTATTCTCCCTCGGGGCTCTTCCTCCGCCATACACATCCATGAGCAGCTTGAATCCATGTACATTCATTCTTACTTAAGAAGAGATATTGTATGAGGTTTTTGTAAGGGGGTATAAAAAGATGCCTAGAGGTGCAAGTCCAAAACGGGAGCATGAGTACGAAGAACTTAAGGAACGATTTGAGGAAGAGGGCAGGTATAAGGGGAGAGAAGAAGAAGTTGCCGCCCGAATAGTCAATAAACAGCGTGCTAAATCCGGTGAAACGAAAGAAGAGAAGAAATTGAAGCGGGAGGGCAAATCCCCGGATAGAAAACTTCCCATCGAAAACTACGAACGTCTCACAGTTTCTCAAGTAGCTGCCAAAATCGAGTCCCTGTCCAAAAAAGATGTCCGAAAGGTAAAGAAATACGAAGAGCAGCACAGAAGGCGCAAAACGCTTATGGATAAGCTGGATCGTGCTGTTGGTGAGAAGTGATTCAGGGTACGACTATCATACCGGTTCGAGGTTAAGTTTCATTGTTTACCGGCTATTCCTGTTGACTATTGATCCGATAATAGATAAAATGACTCGATCTGAATTCTGGGGGGCCAGCATTTGGGAGTGGGAGGAAATCGGTCTTTCGCCTTTGCAAGACGTTTCCGAAGAGTTGCTCAAATAGCGCGCCGACTGAAGTTACCAATTTACGCGAAAGGAAGTTGTAAATGGCGGAAGGTCGAGTGAAGTGGTTCAACGAGCAAAAGGGTTACGGTTTTATCGAAGTGAACGGCGGTGCGGATATTTTCGTTCATTTCAGCGCCATTGAAGGAAAAGGTTTCAAGACCCTTAGCGAAGGTCAGGAAGTAAACTTCGAGATCGAGCAAGGTCAAAAAGGACCCCAGGCAATCAATGTGAAAAAGGCCTGATCAGGCCGAGCGGCTTTAGCCGTATAAGAAATCGCAAGAATCAAGGCCGGTTTTTCCGGCCTTTTTGTTTTTCGAAAGACCTCGTAATAGCCCAAACCCAATATTCTCCAGGTTCACCCCCCTTCAAACATCATATGGCGTCATCCATCCGCGTGTGGAACGCTTTGAACCTTAATGATCAAAACACAGTTATTTTAATGATTTGAATGTGTAATATGATTACTTTTCAGGCGTTAATGGTTTTTGAATAACCCATCAAAGGCGTCTTTATATGGAACAACATCTGCTAGACCTCCCCGAGGAACCTTGCCTGCCGGCGGATCCGGTCGAGTCCGCCGGGATCGTGGGTTTGCATTACGTCACGGATCAGCAGCCCGGCATCAGCAGGGAAGAGAGTGAATCCGGATTTGTCTATTTCTATCCGGATGGAAAAGCGGTAAGCGAGGAAAAAACTCTTCGGCGCATTAAAGGCCTGGTGATCCCACCTGCATGGAAAGAGGTCTGGATTTCTCCTCTGCCGGAGGGACATCTTCAGGCTACCGGCCGCGACGCAAGAGGACGGAAGCAATACCGCTATCATCGTCTTTGGGGCGAAGTGCGTGGACAGACAAAGTTCAACAGGATGATTCTGTTCGGCGGCGCTCTTCCCGCAATCAGGCAGCGAACCGATAAGGATCTCACAGTGCGCGGACTGGCGAGAGAGAGGGTATTGGCCACGGTGGTACGGTTACTCGAAACCTCACTCATTCGCATCGGCAACGAAGAATATGCAAGGGAAAACAGCTCGTTTGGCCTGACAACGCTCAGATCGGATCATATCGATGTATCGGGGTCCGTAATGCGATTTCATTATCGGGGGAAGTCCGGCAAGTCGCATAACGTCAAAGTAGACGACCGGCGGCTGGCAAGGGTAATCCGGCGCTGCGTCGATCTGCCCGGGCAGGAACTCTTTCAGTACCTGGACGACGAGGGCACTGCCGGGACGATAGATTCGGGCGATGTTAATACTTACTTGTTCGAAACGACGGGCGAGCACTTCACGGCGAAAGACTTTCGGACCTGGGGTGGAACCATGCACGCTGCCAGGATTCTGGTGGAAATGGGTGATTTCACCACGCGGGCTCAGGCAAAGAGAAACATCGTCCAGACCATAAAAAGAGTCGCAGGCATTTTGGGCAACAGGGCTGCCACCTGCAAAAAATACTACGCCCATCCGGCCGTTCTCGATTGCTATGTGGAGGGAAAGTTGCTGGAAGAGTTCAGCAAGATCCATGACGGCGACGGAGTAGAGGTGGAAGGGCTTGAACCCGATGAAACAGCGGTGCTCCGGATCCTGAGCGAATGGGATGCGGCCCTGATAATCGAAAAAGCTTCGGAAGCAGCTTGAAGAATGATCTGCGAAACTGTGGGCATTGAGTGGAAAGGACCGATTTTGAGCGGAGCCGGAAGGGCGGGAATACTCTCGAAACGGTGAAAAATATTAATGTTCCGTGGCGGACTTCAGCAGCGTCAAGCGCCCGAGGATTTGTCCCGGTCCTCCAATGAGTTGTGGTGCGGTTCTGATGCTCCTCCGTGCAAAAAGAGGGAGTTTTGAATCATTGTTTTTATTCGTTCGTTGTTTTGGCCGATTCTCCTTCATCGACGAAAATCTCCTTTACCTTTCAGCCTTTCTTATTGGCAAAGTCTTTCATGGCTCCGATTTTGGGCTGGAATGGGCCACCCACGAAGTCGAGATGAGCCTTGTAAGACATCTCATGATTGAAGAGATACAAGCTCTCTTGAAGGCGCAAGCACCAACCACCCGAGATGGCATCCGGGACCGCAATGATTTACCTCTTCTTCGCTGGGGGACTGCGCGTGTCTGAGTTGATCAGACTCAGAGTTGATGATGTAACTTTTCAAACGAATGCGAGTATTCTCGTCTACGGAAAGGGGCGAAGGGAACGTTGCTTGCTTTTGTGCAAAAAAAGAAACGGCCCTGCGGGCATGGTAAGCCAAGAGGCAGGTCTCAGTGCTTGAACTGTTTTTCAACGCTCGTGGCGAACCCATGACTCGTTCCGGTTTCGAATGCATTTCCTCAAACGCGCGGGTGCTACCGCAACAAGCTGTCCATCTCTAGCGAAAAAGCGCGTTTTGTCGAATGTGCTGCAACATACAACGGTTCTGCAGGCTAGCAGGGGGCGGCGATGCTTCCCTCTGACTGGGACACGCCAATATGAAAACCGCGGAAATATACGCGCACACCGCCCCCTCGAAACAGCAGGTGCCTACCGGCAGAGGTATATCGCGGCAACAACTGATCAACATGTGGGCTCTGCCCCAATTTCCCGGAGTTTAACGCTTTATGGGAATCAAAAGGGGCAAGGAGAAAAAGAAGGACAGATGTCATATGCACCTGCCCCTCCTTCACCCCCCATCCCCCACCTCGGCGCTCGGGTTGCTCTCCAGCAGGACCCTATCCACCGGGTGGGCAAGTTCATGTTGTTAACATAGGAATATGTTTCAGAAAACGCAGGGAGCTGAAAATAACCTTAGTTTGGCGCCCGTTTTCTGTCTAGGCTTTGGCGGGAACCTTAGTCACTGGAGCCTGTTATTCCCCCAAAGCTGCGATCAGGTCGTTTCAACGCAATACATGAGTGAATCCCCTCTCTAAAGACCGGCACGGTTATGCGTAGCAAAAAAACATCAGCATAATAGACTCCTGGGCCTGCGGGAGGCGGGCTCCGTCTAACGATGGAGACTTCGAATTAAACCGAGGGTACATAGATTGGCCAGGCATCAATAATTATTCGACCCTTATCTTGGCCAATCTTGACCGACTCCTTCACCATGCAGAAGCGATCGTAATTGAGAGAAAACGCTATCGAATAAAGGGTGAAATGGAATCGTGAATGCGTACTGACAACGCCGCCGGTTCCGGAAAGCATCGGACCGGATAGTTCAAACACGAGCATTTTTTAAATCGCCTTTATTGCTACGCTTTCAGGCTGTCTGTAACATAAATTACGAAATCTCTTTGACATATCGGAGACTTAAATGTATGCTAGCTAGTTATCAAACAGCAGTGATTAAAATTGTGAACGCGAGATTATTCCCTTACTCAAAAAGAGGGTTTTGTTGGAACACTTTGATTATTCACATCGAACTGATTCTGCACTTCAGAGACTTCTGAGCGAATACTCTAATACTCGCTTGCCTATCACCGTTCAATTCCGAAAGCTGGTTAGTCGCCTAGCCAATGCCGAGCGTGCTACACATCTAATTCACTCATACCCGGCCAAATTGCTAATGCATATACCATTTTTTTTTCTTGCCAATAGCATTTTGTCCAAGCCGGATGACACAGTGTTAGACCCATTCGCAGGGTCTGGAACTGTATTACTAGAAGCTATTTTATCTGGACGCAATGGAATAGGTGCGGAGTGCAACCCGTTAGCACGTTTAATTGCAAGAGTAAAAACAACTCAGTTAGATTTGAATATGGTTGAAAATGCTTCTTTAGCGATATTCAGTAAAACCAACTCCAAGCCACAGCTATCCATTCCTGATGTGATTAACATTAACC
>JAEZHY010000161.1 GCA_023416335.1 Pseudomonadota bacterium
ATATAAACCTCTCCTGGACAGAGTGGTTCATCTACATGCTGCCGGTATCGGCGGTTCTTTTTATCGTCACGCCTTACCTGGTCTACAAAATCTATCCTCCTGCGCTGAAGAGGAGCGAGGAGGCCCCCGCCTGGGCAGGAAGAGAACTCGAAGCTTTGGGACCTATAACCCGCAAGGAAATAATTCTGGGCGTCCTTGCGTTGGGGTCGCTCATTCTCTGGATTTTTGGCGGAAGCTGGATGAATGCCACAATGGTTGCGCTTGCAGCGATGGGCGCGATGGTCGTGACGAAAATCGTGACCTGGGACGACATCCTGGGCAATAAGCCCGCCTGGAATATTCTCTTCTGGTACGGGACCCTGATGGCGATAGCCGACGGGCTCAACCGGGTCGGTTTTCTGAAGTGGTTCTGCCAGAATCTCGCAGATTCCCTGACCGGCATCAGCGTAGTCACGATAATAATTATCCTGGTGGCGGTATTCTGGTATGCGAGCTTCTTCTTTGCCAGCGTAACCGCGCTGACTACCGCGCTCCTTCCGCCATTCCTGCTTGCGGCAATGCTGGTGCCCGGTCTGCCGGTCAAAATCTTCATAATTCTGATGTGCGGCAGCCTCGGACTCAGGGGAATTCTGACGCCCTATGCCGTTGCACCCGCAATTATTTATTACGGGAGCGGCTACATAAGCCCTCAGGACCACTGGCGGCTCGGTTTTATCTTCTCGACGTTTTTCCTGGTCGTCTTTCTCTCAATATCGATTCCCTACCTGTACATGATTCAATAGCAGGTCACTGCCTTTTGACACGGATGGACACGAATGAACACGGATAAACAGATGAGAAGTCCAAGCCCGCAGAAGAACCCGCCGGCTCGATACCTGTGATGTGAGACAAGTCGAGCCGGTTGGCGGGATAGGGGCCACTGCTTTTTGACACGGATGGACACGGATGGACACGGATAAACATAAACCGAAGTCTAAGGTTATGGAATGCAGCACCGGAATGGAGACGTAAAAGAATTGGATTTATTCACCTGAATAGATTCTACGCTGTTCCGTTCATCCGTGTCCATCCGTGTCATAAAAAAACCTTGAGTCTACGCCCCCGGGATCGGCCTCATTTTGCGGACAGAATGCGCCACAGAGTGTTGTAACTGATTCCGAGCCTCTTTGCGGCACGGTGCTTGTCTAAAGCACATTTCCCGACCGTCTCCAGGACAACCTGCCTGCGATAAATATCCATGCGCTCGCTGAGTGTGCCGTCCCCAATCCCGGCCGCCTCTTCGTGGTCGGTGCGCGGACTGCTCAAATCGATTGCTCTTTCGTGGAACAACTCGGCGAAGAGGAGTTCGTCCACTTTTTCGCGGCCGAGAAGAATCAGGTAGCTCTCGACCAGCGATTGCAGTTCTCTGACGTTGCCGGGCCAGCTGTACTGGTTTATCAGGTCCGTCATTGTGCTCGTGATCGCTTCCGGGCCCTTGCCGTAGCGCGTCAGAAGGTCGCGGAGGAGTTCCGGAATATCTTCCGGCCGGTCCCTCAGGGGCGGAATGTGGAGCTGTATGACTCCCAGCCTGTAATAGAGGTCCAGCCGGAATTGTCCCTCGCGGACCATGTCCGAGAGTCTCTTGTGCGATGCGCTGATGATGCGTACATCCACCGGGACGATCCGGTCTCCTCCCACCCGCATGAGTTCTTTGGCTTCGAGTACTCTGAGCAGCCGAAGTTGCATTGCGAGGCTGATTTCGCCGATCTCGTCCAGGAAGATGGTCCCGTTGGTCGCGAGTTCGAAGAGTCCGGTTTTCCCGCCGCGTTTGGCCCCTGTAAATGCTCCCTCCTCGTATCCGAACAGCTCGCTTTCCAGGAGCGACTCCGGCAGGGCGGCACAGTTGACGGCAACGAACGGCTGGTCTCTCCTGTTGCTCAACCGGTGGAGGGAGTGGGCAACGAGTTCCTTGCCCGAGCCGGTTTCGCCCTGGATGAGGACCGATGCATCACAGGGCCCGTATTTTTGAATCTTCGCCACAAGCCGCCTGATCTGGGGGCTGCTGCCCTTGATATCCTCAATCCCGTGATGGGTGACGAGTCCTCTTGTGTGCAGTTGTTCCCGGATCTTCCTGTCGATGTTCTGGAAGGATGCGATGTCTCTGAAGAGAGCGACCGCGCCGTGCATCGTTGCGTGAATCGTAATGGGCAGCGTGCTCACAACGAGCTTTTCACGGTTGATCGTTGTGATCACATCAATTCTTGGCTGCCCGTCCCGCAGTACCTGACTGAGGAAAAGGTCGTCAAAATACCTGCTCATTTCCTCGCGGCGGGAGATGTGTGATTCGATCTTGAGGAGCCTGTTGGCCTTCACGTTGCTGAAAAGGATATTCCCGGAGTTATCGATACATATCACGCCGTCGCCGAGCAGTTTCAGAATGGCGATTATTCTTTCGCGGCTCGCGAATTCCTCGCGTTTCGCCCTGGCTATTGCGCGGGCCTGGGTCAGGGCGAGCCGGATGCTGTGCGGGTTCGGTTCGATTATTATGCCGCTGCCTCCCAGTTTTTCCATGTACCTCCGGCTTGGACCGCCGCCCACCACCACCTTGATGCCGCGGCTGAAAGCCTCATTTACCCCGGCGCGCAGTTCATCATGGGAAGCATACATGATCGGGTGAATGCGCATGCCGAGAAGTTCCCGGAGGAAGGCAACGTCCCGGGATTCGTTGATCGAAAGTGTAAGGGCAACTTCTTCGGAGAGTTGCTTGGCCTTTTGCAGTGCCTTGATGACGTCGATATCCGTTTTTTGAATCTGGACCACGGAATGGCCGATTTGAGTGAGGATCGCCTCACCCGTCCCACCGTGGCACAAAATGACTTCATAGCCCTCTTCGGACAGCAGTTTTCTTGCCTCGGGCACACACTCTTCAAAGGAGACTATTCGAGTATGAACAGGGAAGGGGGCGTCTTCAAGACACTCATGGACCCGTTTCGCTACCTCATCGGAGTGGACGGCGAGCGCAAACCGGAATCTTTCGTTGTCGGACATCTGATTTCCCTCATGTTATCAAGCAAACAGAATCGGGAAAGGCACACAAAACATGGAATATCGTCGGAAGGTGATTCCATTCCCATATTATCTGCGATATTTCAAGCCGGATTTCAGGGTTGGACTCGAAAAGATCCCAGAATTGCGATTTGTATCTCTTTTTTGAGATGCGGTTAAGAACTCTTTTCAAAGACCAGCGATGAAAAACTCCAAAATTTCAATCAAATATAGCGCCCTAATGGGTGGCACGAATAATGCTCCTCATCCCGGCAATCTTGCGGCGCGAACCTGGAAGTGCCGGCCTTAACCAAACTGGAGGAAGCAATCATGTGCACAGGAGAGCAGCTGGAAAAAACCGGCAGCAAAGTCATGCCTATCGAATCGGGTAAAAGTGGCGGCCTTACGAATGAAGTTCGCAGGGCCCGGTGCCTGGCCGCTGCATCAGCCGGCAAGGAATTTCTGCTTAATGCTCCGCAGAAGATAGATACGGAAAGATTGAAATTTCTTCTCGAAGCCTACCGTGAATTTGACTACGAGCCGGTAATAGTACTGCGCGCCCGTGTCTTCGAAAAACTTTTGCAGAACAGGACTATTTTCATCGACGGCAATCCGCTGGTCGGAACCGTGACCGGCAAGCCCGCCGGTGTATATGTCTATCCCGAGTGGGATTCGGACTGGATCCGCAAGGACCTGCAGCAGGCAATGATGAGTCATCTCGGGAGCGTTGACATAAGCGAGGATGAAAAGGAACTGATGCTGGAGGCTTCGAAGTACTTCAAGAATCGAAGTGCGACGGCAAAAGCCCATGTTTTATCCAGGCAGCTTCATGATTTCGATCCCACAATCGGTCAAAAGGCCGGGGTTTTCTGGGACGGCACGACCGTGACGGTCGGGGCCGGGAACGTCGATTACGGAAACTTCATCAACAAGGGGCTCGCTCAAATTATCAAAGAAACAGAGGAGAAAATGCGCGTCCTGCCGGTAACCGTCGAAAACAGCTCCCGGATTGACTTCTACAGGGCCGTTCTGATTTGCATGAATGCACTGGTGCATCTGGCAAACAAGTATGCCGCGCTTGCCGAAAAGATGGCCGCCGAGGAGACCGACCCGGTCCGAAAAGAAGAATTGCTCGAAATTGCCGAGGTCTGCCACCGGGTGCCGGAACATCCGCCCCGCAATTTCCGTGAAGCCTGCCAGTCTTTCTGGTTCCTTCACATGGGCATTCAGATGGAGCAGGCCGGGTGCGGATCGTCCCCGGGCCGCCTCGGGCAGTACCTGGATCGCTATCTCCAGATGGATAAGCGGGAAAACGGTATTACGAATGAGGATGCAATCGGGTGGCTGAAATGCCTGTTCGTTAAGATCCTCGAGTTCGGCTACTATCAGGGTATTGCTTATGCGCAACTCGTTTCCGGCCACACCGGCCACACAATATCGGTAGGCGGACTCACTCCGCACGGCCACGATGCCACCACGGAACTCGACTATCTGTTGCTCGACACTCAGATAGACATGCGCAACATTCAGCCGACCCTGACAGTGCTCTATCATGACAACCTGAAAGAAGATTTTCTGCTCAAGGCCATCGACCTGGAAAGAACGGGGCTTGGGCAGCCGCAGTGGCTGAACAACAAGGTGATCGTCGAACGTCTGCTGACCCGGCACGGCCCATGCGGCATTACCCTTGAAGATGCGCGCAGCTGCCTGAACATGAGTTGCGTGGGTACGGGCGTAGCGGGCAAGACCGCTTTTGTGCGGGAACTTGCTACGTTCAATCTTGCCAAGATGTTCGAACTGGCAATGAACGACGGTGTCGATCCCATAACCCGCAAGGTGGTTGGATGCAGAACAGGGGACCCGGCGAGCTTCTCGACTTTCGAAGACCTTTTTACTGCCTTCAGCAGGCAGGTCGGGCACATGTTCCAGCAGGGGCGCCGGTATGGGTCCATTTCGAGTAAAGTCCTGGGCGATACCGTTCCCAGTCCATTTCGTTCGGCAATGCTCGGCGGCTGCCTCGAAAGTGGTAAACATGAATATGCGGGAGGACCGAAATATTACCTCTATTACTCGATCAGCACCGCCGGTATCGATGCGGCCAACGCGCTCGCAGCGGTAAAGCATCTGGTTTACGACACCGGGCAGGTATCCATGCAGGAGATGATGCAGGCGTTGGCAGCCAACTTCGAAGGGTATGAAGCGCTTCGACAGAAATGCCTCAATGCTCCCAAGCACGGCAACGGCGATGAAGAAATGGACGCGTTGGCAAGGCGCGTTTACGATACCTCGATGGACTGGTTCCGCGAATCCGGAGAGAGCTTCTTCGGCAAACATATCGCCAACATCGAGGCGTATTCACTCTCTATACACAACTACTTCGGCATGCTGACAGGCGCTCTGCCCACCGGCCGCCTAAAAGGCATGCCGTTAACCGACGGCAGTGTATCCGCAACCCCCGGGACCGACAAGAAGGGGCCTCTGGCATTGATAAGCTCAGCGGCAAAGGCCCTGGATACGGTAAAGTTCGGTTCCAACCATTTTAACGTGAAGTTCCACCCGAGCGCTCTGGCGGGTATGGCCGGGGCCAGAAACCTCATTGCCCTGATCAAGTCCTACATGGACATGGGCGGCTCTCATATCCAGTTCAACATAGTCACAAGCGACAAACTGAGGGAGGCCCAGCAGACCCCGGAAGACTACAAGGACCTTACGGTCAGGGTCGCCGGGTTCAGCGCGTATTTTACCCGCCTGCACAAGGGCGTTCAGGATGAAATCATCGCCCGCACGGAACACGTGATGTAGTGGTGCAGAAGCGGAAACCGGTCGCCGGCGCGTTCCCGGGAACGGGAATGCACCGGCGGGAAAGAGCAGAACGAAGGAACGGTTATGATCGTATCGGAAGCGGCGCGGGAAAAGATCCTTCAGATCCTGAAGGATACCGCTGATGAAGAAGCCAGGGTGCGTGTCTCGCAGCTTACGGTCGGAGGCGGCTGAAGTGCGAATATCCGGTTGGGGCTGAGTCTGGAAGATTCAGTCGAAGATGAAGACGAGATGTTTGAAGTCGCCGGTATCACATTCATCATCGAGCGCAGCCTGAGGGAAAGGCTGGGAGAGGTTGTGATTGAATATACTCCGGATGCGGGTGTGGTTGTAAAAGGAAGCAGTCAGGGGACGTGTGGTGCATCCTGAAACTGATGAGATCTCCGTAAATTGCGGACTGGAGGGGCAATGGCGCCGGAACGGGTAGAGTCTTCCGTCGGGGAAGGGATTTCCGCCTCCGGCGGCTGGATTTTCGATATCCAGCGTTTCAGCGTTCACGACGGGCCGGGCATACGAACTACAATTTTTTTCAAAGGGTGCCCGCTCTCGTGCCGCTGGTGCAGTAATCCCGAGTCACAGATGTCAAAGCCCCAGGTACTCTATTTTAAACAGTTGTGCAAAGCCTGTGGCGAATGCATCGAGGCCTGCCCGCAAAATGCCCTGAAAGCTGAAAACGATGGCCTTTGCATCGACAGGGAGAGCTGCACCGGCTGCGGCGCGTGCGCACGGGCATGCCTCTATGGCGCGAGGACCCTGTCCGGCCGGCAGGTGACCGTTGAAGAGCTGTCCGAATCCGTGAGGAATGATTGGCGTTATTACATGCAAACCGGCGGCGGCGTAACCTGCGGCGGCGGGGAGCCGTTGATGCAGCCTGAATTCCTGCACGCTTTGCTCTCCAGGCTGCATGACGGCCTGGGCTATCATACCTGCCTCGATACGAGCGGCTTTGCGCCCTGGAAAGTCCTGGAGAGAATGCTCCCGCATCTCGATCTTGTGCTTCTGGACATTAAGCACATGGACAGTTCGGCGCACAAGAGAATTACCGGCGTCTCCAACGAGGCGATATTGAACAATGCCGGGGAATTGGCCCGGCTCTCCTTTCCGGTGCTTGTCAGGGTACCCCTGATCACGGGGGAAAACGATGATGAGGCCAGTCTGCACCGGCTGGGCAAATTCCTGCAGGAAAACGGCCTTTTGAATGTGGAAATCATGCCCTACCATACGTATGGCCTGAACAAATACCATGCACTGGGAATCGAATATCCCCTGCCTGAGCGCCCCAAGCCGGATTTCGAGGGCTGCAGGAATATTCTCGAGTCATACGGGTTGAATGTTCAGGGGTCGGGTCCTGGATTATGAAAGCGTTGTACACATGCGAAAGCAGAGGAACGTAATTCCATAGTTCCTATACGGAGATGGACAGCCGGTGTATTTATCCATGATCGCCGCTTCTTGCCGCAGGTTCGCATGGCGGAAGCGAATCGCTCCCTGAAGAGCCTCCGGGATGGAATCGGTTTCCTGCTGCTCCTTCCCAAGAGGTCCTTATCGTCGCAGAAAATCATCCTGGTGTTCGATGCCGCGCGCCATAACGGGTACAACGGCCCCGGCGCATCTATTCCTGCATGTCTCGACATGGTGTTTCTTTAACATGTTGAATGAGGGGGTGGGTCGAAACGGCTCATGGCCGCTTTCATCAAAGTGGAAAACCTGTCTGCTTTACCGGTAGTGTAATAATGAAGGTTGAACCCTCGCCTCTTTTACTGGTCGCCGTTATGCTCCCCCCGTGGCGTTCTACGATTTTGCGGCAAACAGCCAGGCCGATCCCTGCTCCTTCGTATTGGCTCCTCCCGTGAAGGCGCTCAAGAAGTTTGAAAATGCGTTCGCTGTCCTTTTCGTCAAAGCCGATCCCATTATCTTCGACAAAAATTTGATACCACTCGCCGCTATCGGATTCTTTACCGATGGGTGGTTGGTCTAAAAGCTGTGCATAAATCCTGATGATGGGTTTTTCTTCCCGGTGGAATTTGAGTGCATTATTGATTAGATTTTGGAAGAGTTGCTGCATTTGGCTCGGGTCTGCTTCAATGGTCGGGAGGGTTTGAACTTCTACCGAACCTCCTGTGGACCTTAATCTCACCTCCAAATCAGAAGCAGTTTCCTTGACAATTTCGGTCAGATTGACAGGCCTGAGAGGCTTCTCCGAAGACGTTACCCTGGAGTAGTCGAGGAGACCATCGATCAGGTTCTGCATCCGTATTGTCGCTTTTTGCATGCGTTCTATCAGATCGCCCGGTTCGCCGCTCACGTCCTGTTTTTTGAGCATGGTCGAGAATGCCTGGATTTTCCTAAGGGGCTCCCGCAGATCATGGGATGCGACAAAGGCAAACTCCTGCAACTCCCGGTTGCTCCGTTCAAGTTTTTGGGCATAGGATCGCAGCTCTCGTTCCAGGGACTTTCGCTCGGTAATATCCTCGCATACTACCAGCAGAACATTCTTCCCGTCACCTCTTACAAATGCACGCGCGGTTTCTCGTACCCATAAAACCCTCCCATCCTTGCGGATTTTTCGAAACTCCCAGTGCGCTACGTGCATGGGATTTTTCAGGCAGTCTTCAAACTGCTCGCTGACAGATTCTCTATCATCCTGGTGAAAGACCGTCAAAACCGGGCGGCCAACAAGTTCCTGAGGGGTGTATCCCAATTGCTCCGCGCCGAACCGGTTTACTGAAAGAACCGTCCCTTGTGAATCGACGGTGAAGTACATAGTTGGATTATCATCATAAAGTTCTCTGTACCGCTCTTTACTCTCACGCAACGCATCTTCGGCCAGTCTGCGCTTGGTAATTTCGATATGGCTGATGAGCACATTTCCATCTTCCCCGACCGGTTTTACTTTCATAATGTACCAGCGACTTTCGTCGGGAGAATGGCAGGGGTACTCGAGTGTGAATTCACGGAGTTCGCCCAGGATGACGGCTTCAATACCTCTGAGTGCCTCCATGGCGGACTTGTCGCCTCTTCGAATAGCACGGCCGCATTCTTCGAGATAGTTCACACCGGGAGCGATTTTGCCGAAATCGTCAAGGCCGTTTTCCCTGGCAAATTGCCACCATGCCTCATTGACCAGCTTGATGGATCCGTCAGGCCCAACGAGGACGGAAATGATCGGCAGGGCATCAAATGCGCAGAAGGCGAGATCTCTGCTTTCCTCGTGTGTTCCGGCAAGCGTGTTCGCACAAGGAAGTCGGGCTACTCTGCTCATAACAAGCTCCCCCTCTCGAACTTCCTTTTATCTTAATTCTTTTAATATAATCATCAGGTGGGAATAGCTTCGATACACACTCGCCGGATTTGCGAAGGCCAAACCGACAGTATTTTACAGCACAGAGTGTTCGATTTATTGTCCTGAACCCTGGGGCCCCTAATCCCGCAAGTGGTCGCGCAACAGGATGTTCGAGCCTGCCCCGAGGCGCCTGAGGCATTGCAGTGCTGATGTATGTGGTATGTCGATCGGTCTGATCCGGTCTCGAGTCATGAAATAGAGAGAGCCGGTCCAGGGACGGGGAGCATCAGGGACGAAAACGGCGAAATGGTCACTTTCCACACGTTCGATCAAAAAGCCGATCTGCCAGGCATCCTCAATTCGTGCGAAGACGACCTCGTAAACCTGCTTCTTTTCGATTCCCAATATGCTCTCGCCCATACCCTTCATGAATTCATATCCCGGGACGTATGAGAGTATTGTCGATTCCAGGGTATCGATCGCCTTGCCGGCGATGGCGGTCTTGGCGAAGAGGCCGGCAAGAAAGCAGAAAAGCACGATAAATACCGCTGCAAAGATTTTCGATGTGTCGATGCCGCCAACCAGGTCCAAGCGAACCCATCCGGCCAGGGGTGCTACAATCTTGTTCGAGATTTCGAACGCCTTGCCGGTGACTGCAACCACTACGATAACCGGCACGAGAAACAGTATGCCGCCTATGATCGTCGTCTGGAGAAAATTGAAAGCAGATCGCATCATGCGAATTCCTCGCGGATAGTTTCCGTACGGGCATGCACCTACGCACCAGTATTGCCCCAATCCGGGACTGATGCTCCGGGATCATGTTTTTTTAATAAGAACTATCCTGGTGAGGAGCGACCCCTTACCCACTTTTTAACAGCGAGCCTTCGGCATCAGATCCCCCGGAGTTGGGGACCAGTTGGGCCTCTTGCGCTTCGCGCCCGGGTTCAAGAATCCGGGCTGCCCAACGGGGTGATGCGCCTCAGCTCACCGCTCACTGTTCACTGAAATAAGGGAAGGGGATTCGGGGTCGTGGCGCGAGTTGTTCTCTCCGGCGCGATCGTGGCTGGAAGTCGCATAGCAGTAGCTGCATCCGAAAAGGCATGAGTCGTACATGCCGATATCCTTGCTTGCCGCACAGCCGCATTCCTTGCGCTGGTACGGATCTTTCGGTACGTCCGGCGGGGTCCCCGTGATTTTGGAAATGAGTTCCGGGTCGATGCATTTCGAAGGGTGTATCCCGAAAGGGGAGAAATTTTCCTCGGTAGCGCACGAAAAGATTCCCATGCCGTTTGCAGAAGCAGCTTCAGCCAGCGAAAACAAAAGATCTTGTACAGGCGGGCTTTCGAAATCGACGGGACCCGTGCTGCCCGGAGCCGCTGCCTCCAACCTGGACCGCGCTTTTCGATACGGCCGGACGAAGCTGATGATGCACCGGCGTGTTGTCCCGTTGAGTTCCCGGGCAATCCTTTGAAAATTCTCCCTGTGAAACCCTGGACCCGTCAACTCGCTGAGGACGATCGGATCGTAGCGCCAGATCACCCTTTCCGGGCCGATGCGTTCCGAGAGTTCCTGAAATGTCTTAAGTGCGATTTCAATTTGAGGTGAGCCCGGATCGATCCGTTTCGGGTAGCCGATCAGGGTGAAAAGAAAATAGTAGTGGAAGCCGCGGGCATCCAATTCTTCGAGGTGCGGCATCAGCGGGCGCGGATTGCGGGTCCAGAATACAAAAGCATCGACCTGCGCGGGGGACAAATCTATTTCCGTAACCTGCTGCCTGTTGAACGGGTTGGGAACAAGGCACGAGCCCCGGCGCACCCTGTTTATGAACCATTTTGAATAAAAAGCCGGAATATCGGTCCGGCGGCTGACGCTGACAATCACTCGGGTTCTCCGTATCTGTACGTATTACCGGAATTATTATATCGCGATCCATCCCTACACCAAGCTGTAAAAGCATACCGATACGGAGTTGCTTAAAGCAAGGATTCTAAAAACGTGGGGACCTGCAGGTGCCCGGCCTGGCGAGATGGGGTTCCCAAGGCGGAGGGGCTGTTGCCCAAAGCACCGCGGCAGCCTTGAATGACTCGCAGAGCCCAGTCTCGTCATTCCGACCCTTCTCTTCGATCAGGACAAGTTCACATCGGAATCCAGGCTTTGGGGCGGACTAATTTGTGAATTCAAGGCATTAAAAACTCTGGTTCCCGGCTGAAAAGCACTCAAACACGGGATGACGGGTTGGGGGGCTTGATGGCAAAATGCCCGCAAAGAAGCTTCATCTTCATTTGGGCAACAGCCCCCGGACCTTGGGAACCAACGGACGATCCCACTCTTAAATTGGCGGCTATGAGGCGGACCTAGGGAACCAGCGGCGTATTTCCTTAACTCAACAACATTGACCTGTGGTCCCCACACCCCCTGCGCCGCTTTGCGGCTTGCTTTGGCGATAAAGATGGCTCTCACGAACTCTTGCGGTGCGGTGAAATACTCCGAGAAGTCAGTCCCGATGAGCTTATGGCAAGGATAAGTGTTAAATGAGTTTTGTTTTTACAATTCCGACAGTGGGCCGCCGGTTTCAGGCAATCACAAATACTTGCCTTGTGCCGGCTTGTATTTCCATAGTGCTGCCAGGATAATAGATGAGAGAAAGGCAGATGCGATCCAGAACCAGAATGATGCCGACCATCCAAACCTGTCCGCAAGGTAGCCGCTGAGTACCCCTGCACATCCGGCTCCGAGGTAGCCGAAAAAGTCAATAAAGCCGGCCACGGACCCCGCTGCTTTGCGGGTGCCCATGTCCATGGGAACGGCTGCAATCAGAATCACATGTGTGCCCAGAACGAAAAAACCGATAAGCCCGAGAGTAATAAAACTGAGGACCCAAGCTCCTTGCGGGATGCCATAGTAAAAGAAAATTGCCAATAGACCTAACAAAGCCATAAAAATACATGCGATAGGCGGACGCCGGCTTTGAAAGAACCTGTCGCTGGCCCATCCGGAAAAAACGGATCCTGCAATACCAAATGCCGGCACGGCGATTGCGGTGTATGAAGCCAGCGCGATGCCGGCTTTTTGAACTTCGAACAGATAAGTCGGAGCCCAGAACAGAAATCCGTAGCAAATTATGTCAACGAAGAAAAAGGACCATGCAATGGCCCAAACTCTGGAGTTGCCCAAAGTCTGTCTCAATGTGAAAGCAAATCCGGCATGCTCCTCCCTTTCGTCTACGGGTTTAATGCCGGCTCGGATCTGATCCACGCTCATGCCTGCAAATTCCCCGTGTTGCTCGAACATCTCTATCGGGGGAAGGTTTGCTTCCTCAGGCCGATTTTTCCCCAACAGGAGGGGGAGAAAAGCGGCCGCGATCACAATAACGGGAGCAATGAGAAAGGCTCCTCTCCAGCCATACCAGGCAACAGCCCATCCGGCCAGAATCCAGGACATGACATTTCCGAACTGATAGCACGCCCCGAAAAGGCCCATCCTTTTACCGCGAGCCTTCGGCGGGAACCACTGAGAAAGCGTTTTGATGCAATTGGGCCATCCACCTGCCTGAAAGAGGCCGTTGAGAGCCCATACAGCCCCCATTGCCTGAATCCCATAACTTATGGCGGGAATCATGAGAAGATTCATTGCGGCCGAGAGCAGCATAACGACAAAAATATAGTGCCTGGATGAAAATCTTTCGGAGATCTGCCCATGTACGAATTGCCCGATTGCATATGCCCAGAAGAGCGCTGTCCCGATTACGCCCATCTGGGACTTGCTCCAGCCATACTGTCTTACAATATCGGGGATCGCAACCGAGAAATTGACTCTGCATAGATAAAAAGCAGCATAGGTGACCCAGAATACGACAAAGACCTGGTTCCGCCAGCGGACGTACCCCTGTTCCCATGCCAGCCATTGCGCTTTTTCGTCCGGAAGTGACACAGTGCGTAAAGTCACATGGCTCCCTGCAATGATCCAAAATTCGTGTGAGAGGCTGCCTTCTTCATGACAGGTTGACGTTCTTGGTAACTCTCTCGATTGCTTTTCCCGTCTTCTCAGCGCTTTCCATTGATTTCTGGTAATCTTTCATGGCGAAGGAGGCGAAAAGGATGTCGGCAATCAGAATCTGGGACATCCGGGAGAGAAGAGAATCCTGCAGAAAGTCGGAATGTTTGCTGAATGTAAAGAACTTGATGTCGGAGTGCTGCACCAGTGGAGAGTCACTGCTGTCAGTCACGCACATCGTGGTTGCGCCGGAGCATTTGGCGACGCGGACGGCGTCTACGACATACTTGGTCCTGCCTGAGCTGCTGATTCCGATAGCCATGCTTTTCTTATTGAGCATGGATGCTGAGACCGCCTGCTCGATGGGGTCGCTATAAACAAGAGATGTCTTCCCCATTCTGTAAAATCTGAATTTGAAATTTTCAGCCGCAACCGCAGAATAACCGGCACAGTAGATAGCAATCACTTCCGCCATCTGTATTGCTGAGACCGCCCTTTCGATCTCTTCTTCGGAAATAAGGTTAAGTGTGTCTTTGAGCGACTCGATGTTCTTGAAGGTAATCTTGCCTGCAATGTCCGCTATGGAATCAGTCTCATGGAGGTCGTTGTAAAAGAACTGCTTCCCTTTTTCGCTGTTTCTGGCTCCCTTGGGAGGGATGGCTGCGACGGCGATCTTGAAATCAGCAAAGCTGTTGAAATCGATCGCCTTTACAAACCTGGTTACGGTAGCTTCCGATACCTGACATTGACTGGCAAGTTGTCCGATCTTTTGATATTTAACCTTTTCAGGTTGTTCGAGGACATAATTGGCTATTCTCTTGAGGGCCGGATTCAAATAGGGAAAACTTCTCTTTATGCTCGCAAGAACCGCTTCTTTAGGCATGGATTCCGTCCTTCTAAATCAGGGTGATCTGCGGACTACGGAGCATCGATTTTAACCCCATCAGGGCAAACTTGCTACAAATCTCTCATTCGGGTGCGCGCCACAGGGCTGAATGACTCTGCCGTTTTATTCCCGGCCGGTGATTTTCAGGCCTGGACCTCTAAGGTCCAGGCCGCCTGTTCCTGCATTCTCGAAACACGTTCACGGATGAACTGCAACCCTGATCCCAACTCCCGACTCCGCCATTTTCATTGCCTCATTGATTCTGCTCAACGGGAAATGGTGAGTGGCCAGCTTGTGGAAGGGAAACCTGTTCCTGGTCAGAGAAAGAAAATCGATGCCCATCTGGAGGTGTTTGGCATCGTAGTTGTGAACTCCGTAAATTTGTAGCCATCGCATTACAATATCCGAGGCATCATAAGCGAAATCCGCACCGGCAAAGCAGGTGCCCTGAAGCACCATTCGTCCGCCTTTCCTGAGTGATTTCAGGCCGACGGGAATCAGGGTGGGGACGCCTGCGACCTCCATCACGGCATCTACACCATATCCATCAGTTAGTTCCCGGACCATTGAAATAATCTCGTCTTCTTCCAGTCCTTTCGTGTCTATCGTATCGGTTGCGCCGAACTCTTTCACAAAATCCAGGCGACTTTCGAAAATATCGGTCACTATGACGCGTTTGCAACCCAAGTGGCTCGCAAGGGCCGAGGCATAAATGCCAAGCGCTCCCGCTCCCTGAATAAGTACATTTTCGAAGGGCCTTAACTTCAGGGTATCCCAGCCGGCGGATACTGTCGCCAGCGCGCAATTTGCCGGTGCAACCTCCTCGTTCGAGAGATTGTCGGGAACTTTTATTACGCAGGTTCCCGGCGTTATGTAGCAATACTCAGCAAACCCTCCCTGAAGGTGGGGCGGGCTTGCACAGCTGTCATGCCCGTACTTTTTCAAGTGCAGACATTTCATCATCAGGCCTTTTTCCCGGCAATAAAAGCACTTTCCGCAGTTGTCCATTATCGTCCAGGTCACGCGGTCGCCCACATTCAGCGGCCGGTCCCCGGAATCGAGTGATACTCCGTCTCCGAGTTCAACTATTTCGCCGACGATCTCGTGACCAAGAATGGCCGGGCAGGGTCCGCTTCTCCTCCCCAACCATGTGTGGAGGTCCGAACCGCAAATCGTGCAGCACAGTACTCTGACAAGCATTGCACCCTTTTCCACCCTGGGTAAAGGGTACTCCCATATTTCCAGGGGCTCGTTTGCCGCCACCATTACGGCGGCTTTGGATGTCCCCTGCATAGGCGCTCCTTCCTTTGCATCTGCTCATCTGTCTATAATGAAAATCAGTTCAAGGGTTTTTAGAGGGGTGCCTGACCTGCTTGTTGATCTTTGGCCCAATTCAGGTGCCGGCACCCCCAGGTTCAGATCGGTTCGACTACTCCAGGTCCGGCATCCCTCAGCCCCTACCCATGTACCCGGGAACAGTCTAGGCCCCCCTTATGCAAAATCCACCATGGACTCAAGAGACCTTTGTCTTCCCTCGACTCCCTTTATCGCCCAATAAATGGCGGCAATGAAACCGAAGAGGCAGAGGAAAGCAAGCGCCAGCGCGACATGTGTAATGGACTTGCTGGCCTCATAAACGGTAGTCAGAACGACCGGGGATATGACGCCGCCGATGCGCCCGAGGCAAATAACCCAGCCAAGGCCGGCAGCCCTCGACCTGGTGGGGAAAATTTCCGAGTTGATAATGCGTTCAGCCACCCAGGCCCATGTGTAGGTATATTGCATGAAGCAAAGAGAGGCTACGGCGCCGAACGTTGTATCCACCATGATCATGGTCAAGCCTGCAATCAGTTGGCCGCCGTAGGAAATTACCGCCGTCGGTTTTCTGCCGAACCTGTCAAGCATCACAGTTGCAGTCAAACCGCCGATCGTTGCGAAAAGAAAGCTTACCATCATATAGAAAGGAACTTTGTCAGCCGGTGTATTGGTCTGGGGGAATAGAACGAGAGAGGTGTAAGCTATGGAACCATATCCGAATGCAACCTGCGAAAAATTCAGCGATGCTCCCATGATGATCCGGCCTGGATATTTTTTCCACAGTTCCTTTGTCTGAACCCAGGCGTTCCGATGCTCGCGCCGAATCGTGATGGGGGTGACAGCAGGAAGTTCCTTCAATCCGTGCTGCTGCATTGCCGTTCTTTCAGCAGCCTCCACGATCACCCTGGCCTCATCATCGCGGCCGTGGAGCATCAGCCAGCGGGGGGATTCAGGAACAAATTTTCGAATGTACATACAAAATATCGCCAGAACGACTGCCAATGCGAAACCTGCCCGCCAGGCAGTCTCAGGCGGCAGAACAGTCAGCATTGCGACAATCAGCAAACCGGATCCTGCCGCTCCCAATGGCCACAAGGACTGCACAAGGGCATCGGTTTTCCCTCGGGACATCTTGGGAATGAATTCGACTACGGCAGAGCCAATGGCAACATACTCGCCGCCAATGCCGACAGCGGCCAGGAATCTCACTGCGATAAAGAACCAAACGTTTGGCGAAAAGGCTGCCAGGGCGGTGAAAAAGGCATACCAGGCCAACGTCAGGATAAACATCTTCTTGCGGCCGTACTTGTCCGCCAGATAACCGAAGAGCAAGGTGCCGACCATGATCCCTACGAGCCATGTGCTCACGGTGAGGGAGCCTTGAACAGGCGTGAAGCTCCAAAGCTTTTTGAGAATACCGAGCACGCTTCCGATTATGCTCGCCTCGAGTGAGTCCAGGAACCAGGCAAAGCCGAGGCCCGCCAGGATTGTTGTGTGCCACTTGCACCAGGGTAGCCGGTCCAACCGGGGCTCAAGATCGCTCTTGGTACCAATTTCTGCCTCATGTCCACTTGCTTTTGTGGTGACCATTGGATATTCCTCCCGAAAAGGTCTGCAAAAAGCTTAAGATGAGAACAGGTGCTGAACGACTCGCGTTCAGCCCGAATGAACAACTGGGGGGTCACTCCCCCAGAACCTTGAGCCTCCGGTAGTCCGCATTACTATATGTAAAAAAATTTCATTTCTTTTTGGACTAAAAATATTTTTTTTCACACTGTGCCATTATCCACTCGAAATCAAGGGCAATTATTTCATGATTTTTACCCAAAACATGACTGAATGTAATGATGCCGCAGAGGCTCACCTGCAGAGCGGTTGCCCCTGGGCCTGGTTTTTCTTTTTTAGGGAATTTCCGGATGGGTATGGCTTAAGGTGCGAGAGGAACGGAACTCGATTCTCTGACGGACTCAATCCCGGGGATTGCGTTTCGTTATATATTTTCGGGCTTTTGCGTCTTCCTGCTTCCAGACAATCGATGTGAGCCAAGCAATTACCGTCATCAGAAGCAGAACTAGAGCAAGACACGGTTGGACGCTCGCAAGTACCACGAGACAGATTCCCCAAAGGTGTTGAGCAATGGCAATTTGCTTTGCGGTAGGCTTTCGCATTGGGTCGATCTCGGATGCACGCAGGGACCACGCAATAGAACTCATATAGATTCCATCTGGCTGCAATCTAAGAACCCGAACATTGCAGTGCAACGGTCGGCAGACTTATCGTCGATAATTGACAAAGTCAGTTCCAACTATATATCCGTCTTCGATAAATGGCGCTCTATATTGACAGCCCATTCGCAATTCTTAAATGCATTTAAATGGCGTCGCAAAGGGCCGGCATTCCTGTGACAGCCGGACAGCGGCACCCAGGAAAGAAGAAGGCGTGCGGGGGAGACTGCGATGAAATCGGACCTGAAAAAGCCTGTGAGCATGCGAAAATCGACCAAAGCCATCCATGCGGGCGGACTCGATCATACGATTTATGGTGAGATTTCCGTACCAATATTTCAAAGTTCGACGTTTGCCTTCCCGAGTGCGGCCGACGGGGCTGCGCGCTTTGCGGGTGAACAGTCGGGTTATATTTACAGCCGCCTGAACAATCCGACTGTGAATGCCCTCGAGGAGAACGTGGCTTCCCTGGAAAACGGCTTCGGGGGAATAGCCACTTCAACGGGCATGGCGGCGGTCAGTTCCGTATACCTGGCAATTCTCGGCAAAGGCGCCCATATCGTCGCGAGCAACTGCATTTACGGTGCATCCCGGACCATCCTCCAAAACGAATTGTCGAGATTCGGCGTAGAATCGTCTTTTGTCGACAGTTCCGATCTCGCGAATATCGAACGCGCCATCCGCCCGGAAACGAAAATGATTTTCGTCGAAACGCCGATGAATCCGAGCATGAAGATTACCGATCTAAGGGGAGCAGCGGAGATTGCGAAAAGGCATGGGACCCTCCTCGTGGTGGACAACACTTTTGCGAGTCCTTTTCTGCAGCGCCCGATCGAGCTTGGGGCGGACATCGTCGTCCACAGTCTCACCAAATTCATCAACGGCCACAGCGACGTAATCGGCGGGATGATTGTCACGAAAACCGAAGAGCTATACGGAAGACTCAAGAAGCTTATCAACCTCTTCGGAGGGACGATGGATCCCCATCAGGCCTGGCTGATCCTTCGGGGTGTGCGGACCCTGCCGCTAAGGATCGAAAAAGCGCAGGAAAACGCGATGAAGCTTGCCGAATTCCTGAGGTCCCATCCGAAAGTGATCTGGGTGAGCTATCCGGGGCTTCCGGAACATCCGCAGCACGAAGTGGCGAAGCGGCAAATGGACGGGTTCGGATCGATGATTTCCTTCGGTGTGAAAAACGGCCTGGAGGGCGGCATTACGGTCATGAACAATGTGCGGCTGATCACCCTGGCGGTGTCGCTCGGAGGGGTTGAGTCGCTGATCGAGCATCCGGCATCCATGACTCATGCCGGGATTCCGCGGGAGGAAAGGGAGGAAGCGGGCATTCGCGACGAATTGGTTCGTTTCTCGGTTGGATGTGAAGATTTCGAGGACCTTAGAGACGACCTGGACCAGGCACTCGAGCAGATTCGCGAGTGAGCAGTGTGAGTAGTGAACAGTGATCAGTGATCAGTGATCAGAAAAACCAAACTTTAGTGAAAATTCCCATGGTTTGTAGTTAAGATAAGCTGGCCCGCAAGTTTTTTCCGCCCACTGTTATTTTTCCCCTTCATGCGTCACCGCTTTTTCAGTTCACTGTCACTGTTCACAGTCTACTGCTACATATGCTCTATCAGCGCCTGCCCGAATTCCGAACATTTGACTTCCCGTGCGCCACTCATTTGCCGAGCGAGGTCGTAGGTCACGATCTTGTCGCGAATGGTGCGCTCCACGGCAGTCTGGATGGCCTGGGCGGCTTCGTTCCAGCCCATATACTCAAGCATCATGACGCCGGAAAGAATCAGGGAACTCGGGTTCACTTTATCCAGGCCCGCATATTTCGGTGCGGTTCCATGCGTCGCCTCGAACATGGCGCATTCGTCCCCGACGTTGCCCCCCGGGGCCATGCCGAGTCCGCCGACCTGTGCCGCCAGTGCGTCGGAAAGATAGTCTCCGTTCAAGTTGGGGGTAGCCAGAACGCTGTAGTCCTCGGGCCGGAGCAATACCTGCTGGAACATTGAATCGGTTATTCTGTCGTTTATTATGAGCTTGCCTTTGGGGGCCTTCCCACCGAACTTCTGCTGGACATCCGCCTCGGTGACGGTCGAATCCGCGAATTCGTCCCGCGCCAGTTCATAGCCCCAGCTTCGAAAAGCCCCTTCCGTATACTTCATGATGTTGCCTTTGTGGACCAGGGTGACAGTCGGGAGCTTGTGCTCCAGTGCATATTTTATGGCCCTCCGAACGAGCCTTTTGGAACCCCTGGAACTCATCGGCTTGATGCCGATCCCCGTATCTTCGGGGAGTTCGACCTTCAATTCGTCGGCCAGGCAGCGATTCAGCTTTTTGATTTCTTCGGACCCGGCGGGCCATTCGATTCCGGAGTAGACATCCTCCGTGTTCTCCCGGAAGATGGTCATGTGCACCCGTTCCGGGTGGCGGACCGGAGAAGGCAACCCCGAGAAATACCTCACCGGCCGGATGCAGGCGTACAGGTCGAGAACCTGCCTGAGGGTGACGTTAAGACTTCTGATGCCGGTACCTACAGGCGTTGTGAGCGGACCTTTGACGGCGACAACGCTTTTCCGGATCATCCGGATCGTCTCGTCCGGCAGCCATTCACCCGTTTTGCGCAGAGCTTTTTCGCCCGCCAGGAGTTCGAACCAGTGGATCTTCCTCTGCCCGGAATAGGCCTTGAGGACCGCGGCATCAAAGACCGGCTGCGATGCCGCCCAGATATCCGGTCCCGTTCCGTCGCCCTCGATAAAACCGACGTTCGGGTTCGAAGGAACATCGATTTTTTCTTGGGCATTCAGAGTGATCCACTCGCCTGTGAAAACCTGCTCTTCCATGCACTCACCTTTTCTCGAAAGCCAGCAGAATCCATTCCCCTGCCGTCTGCGTTCCTGTGAGTTTCAGGCCCCTGTTTTCATATTCCGCTCGGACATCATCCGCCTGCTCGGTCAAAATACCGCTCAGAACCAGTCGTCCCGGCACGCTCACTTTCGATACCATCGTCCGGGACATCCGAATCAGGGGCAAAGACTGAATGTTCGAAATGACGACGTCGAATGTCCCGGTTATCTCGTCTGGTGTTGCACAGCTCACGTTGACTTTGCCGTTCAACGAGTTGAGTTCGAGGTTCTGCAGAGCCACCTCGATCGCTTCCGGATCGTTGTCGATCCCGATGATTTTGTCGAATCCAAGCAACGCACCGGCCATTGCCAGGATCCCCGAGCCGGTCCCGACGTCGAGCAGGGCGCCGGGATGCTTTCCGGAAAGGTTCGATGCCCAACTCTCGAGCCACTCCAGGCAGAGCCTCGTCGTCTCGTGGTGCCCGGTCCCGAATGCGCGGCCGGGATCGATCTGGATCAGCAGATCGTCAGCCTCGGGACGGACTTTTTCCCAGGTAGGAGAAATTAATATGTGTCTGCCGACACGCAAGGGTTTGAAGTGTGCTTTCCAGGTCTCCGACCAGTCTTCGTCCGGAATTTCGGAAGAATCGTATATTATATCGCCGCCCTCGAAAGCGGAAGCGGACCGGAGTACCTCACCGAGCCTCTCCCTTTCATCTTCGAAACGCGCTGAATCGAAGTAAACACGAATTCCCCCTGCGGTGAACTCAACCGTTACCCCGAATGACTCAGCGAGTTCCGATGCAAGATATTCGGCGGTCTCGGGACCGCAGCTAATATCGATACGCGTCCAGTTTTTTGTCCTCAATCTAAAAATTACCTCCGGTTTTCCGCATCACGATAACCGGAGGAATATAAATCTCCGTCCTCATGGTGCAAAGGTTGAGAAAGGTGCCGGCTGTTGATTGTCATACTGCTGCGGTGCATTTCACTTCGACCAGGACGCCCTTCGGGAGGGCACTCACTTCGACGACGGCCCGCGCCGGTTTGTGGGCGGAAAAATAGTTTTCGTATATTCCATTGAAAACGGAGAACTGGCTCATATCGGTAATGAAAACATCTACTGCCAGCACTTTTTCGAGCCCGCTTCCTGCTGCGAGGAGTACTTGCTTCACATTTTCGAGGCACTGTCGGGCCTGTTCGGCAAACCCTCCGCCGACGATTTCCCCCGTTTTGGGGTCTATCGGAATCTGTCCGCTTACAAACAGAAGATTATTTGCCATAATTGCCTGTGAATATGGTCCGATCGCAGCGGGTGCTTTATCCGTTCGAACTGCTTCTATCGACATTCCTTCCTCCTCCTTGAGATACCCGAGCTTACTCCGGCACGGCACTTTGAAAATGTTATTTCCTTCGAAGAAGATCAATCCAACGTATTCGGGATACTCGAAAAATAAATTAATTACCATTCCGATATAAATAAACCGCGGCACCCTTTGATTGGAAAACGGACTTATTTTACGGATATCTGGAGAAGATCAAGCCTTTTCTCCATCAGGGTGCGGAATGCAAAAAGACGAATAGCCTGATTGACACTCAAACTTGCGCTCTCCATCATTATGGAAGCAATTTACCCAGGGTCGAATACTTCAGGAAAACGGGTCTGATATGCCGGAAACATCTACTAAAATCCTGATCACAGGAGCAACCGGCTTCGTTGGAGGCAGGCTGCTGCGCGCACTTTCGGGCGGGAAGTTTTCAATACGCTGCCTCGTCCGATCGGCTGCAAAGTTCAGGAGAAGCTATCCGGCAGTGAGTGGGGCGGAACTGTTCGAAGGAGACCTCCTCACCGGAGAAAACCTCGAAAGGGCGTTGCAGGGAGTCGATGCTGCGTTTTACCTCGTGCATTCCATGGGCGGAGGCACCCTTTTCGACGCCGAAAAGTTTGCGGAGAGGGACAGACAGGCGGCCCGGAATTTCGTTACAGCCGCCGACCATGCCGGGGTCCCCAGGATAATCTACCTCGGAGGGCTGGGGGAGGTTGGGGACAACCTCTCGCAACATCTTGCCAGCAGGCAGGAAGTTGCCGAGATCTTGCGCGCCGGCAACACCAAGGCCACCATCCTCCGTGCCGCGAATATTATTGGAGCCGGGGGTGCTCCCTTTGAAATGCTCCGACACCTTGTCGAGCGGCTCCCCGTTCTTTTGGCTCCGCGCTGGGTAGATACTCGGTGCCAGCCGATCGATATCGGCGATGTGGTTTCATACCTCTCGGGCTGCATCGGGCAACCTGCAACGGCGGGACGCGAATTTGACATCGGAGGCCCCAATATAATCACATACCGCGAAATGATGAACATTTACGCCCGGGTGCGAAACCTCAAAAGAGTGATCATTTCGGTCCCGTTGATGACGACCCATTTGTCGTCCCTCTGGATCGCCATGCTGACTCCCGTCCCCTCGGGAGTGGTTGTCCCCCTTCTCGAGGGACTTCGAAACGAAGTGATCTGCCGGGAAAACAATATCAGGGACCTTATACCGATTCGTCTGACCCCTCTTGAAGTCTCCATCTGCAAAGCGCTCCAGGAAGTGAGCGGCGGTCCGGGGAAATTGCTCTCGCAGCAGTCCTGCTTCTTGAGCCGGAGGTATGATTAGTCTCGAATAAATAAAACGGCCGGAGGATGATTATCCCCCGGCCATCCAGTCGCTATTTCTTTTCTTCCCTGTCCACCCATTCGCCCTTCTCGCAACGCATGCAGGCCGAGCCCGGGCAGATTACTTCACCTTCCAGGTAAACCGTCTCATAAAAAAAGCACGTTTTATCTCCGACCATGGCTGCCTCCCAAGTTCTTGAAATCCATTGAGAATTATAATCATTCGAGAGGAAGTCGGGAGGAGAAGATTGAAACTTCAACAATAGTGTGCGGTGAGCGGCCGTAGGGTGGGCACAAGCCTTACCGTGCCCACCGTCCGTCCCCTTGGATTATGGTTCATCGGGATGACCGGGTGGTGGGCACCCCAAATACCTGGACCGCGCTTCGCTCCCCCAACCCTACCGTCGCTGCCGCGCTTCCGAATCGAAGTCTCATTCTCATTCAAACCGCATCCGGGGACGCGGCGGTTCCGCTGGATCCCGGCTCAAATACGCTGCCGGGATGACGGGATTGGGGGGCAAATGGTCGCGGAAGCCTCGAGATGATCGGCAGAGTCCTGCGTCGTCATCCCGGCCCATCTCTTAGATCAGGAAAAGCTCACACCGGAAACCAGGCTTCCAGGGCGGATCGATCGTGAATTCAAGACCTTGAAAAAAGGTGTGCTCAATTTCCGGTGCGGGGTTGCCGAAGCGACGGTTCACCTCCGGCGGGACGGGAACGTCTTCACATCGCGCTGTGAGGTTCGTAATCAGCCGGGCCGAGTTGGACCGTTATGAACTTGAACCAGTATGGACCCGAAATCCTGATTATTTCGGCAAATGTATCCAGCCAGGCACCCTTGGTGAAAACGGCGGTGGCCCCGAGTTGATAGCACTCCGACATGTCTTCCCATTCGGTTGACGTTGTCAACACGACTACATCTATTTTCCTGAGCTGTGGGTCTTTCTTGATTTGTCTGAGGAGTTCCAGTCCGTTTATACCCGGCAGGTAGAGATCCAGGAGGATCAGGTCCGGGCGTTGAGCAGTCGAATCGGCGTATTTCCCGCGCCGGTACAGGTAATCCATCAGCTCCGGACCGTCATTGAATACGGTCAGTTCGTGATCCAGCTCGCTTTCCGCCAGCGCCTCCTTGATCAGGAAACAATCATCCTCGTCATCGTCGACCATGATAATCGACACTTTGCGGGCTTGATTCCACATTGAATTTCCGCCTCCTCGTCGATGGAAAGGTTTTCAACCAGAGATTAAAGGGCGGCATTTAAACGTTTTGACGCAACCGGCTATTAAAGCTGAATGCGGTGTGAAACTATCCTGCAATTATGAATCGAAGCTGAACAATGAAACCCGGTAACCCGGGTGATGTGAGAATCTTCGTTGGAAGTTGACGGCCACAATTTCCGAGCATACAGCGAACGACTTCATGATTAAGAACTTAAACATCGACCAAATTGCTGTCACCCAACTCGAAACAGACTCGCAAGCTCCTGAAATGCACGGAAAAGTTTTGCCTCCTCTCAGGAATGGAAAGAAGAAGGCCTGCTTCCACCGTGTTCTACGCTGAGGGCTATCTTACAGAAAACGCCGGAGGGATTCCAGTTTTTATTCGCGATGAATTCCCCCTGTTTCCAGGAGAAGGAGACCGGCATCCGGATTTATCTTCAAAACAATGTGGATTTTCGCGGGGCGCCTCCGGCCCGACAGGACGCCTTCACATCGGAAATGCCGGCACATTTTAACTATAAGGGATGTTTTTCCGCAGGAGCGCGGTCCGAGTGCTGTGCTTCAGCCGATGTCCTGGCAGGAAGCACAGGCATCCGCAAACTCCATGCGATCGATGGCCGGTTCAACTTTGCGCTTAAGGAAGGGCCTGACTTCACATACGGTGCCCGCTTCATAGACTACGAGTGTTTCCGCAAATGCTTCGATGTCTTTCGGGTCGTGAGTGATCATGATAACCGGGATGTCGAACATGGCCTGTATCCGGATGAGTTCCTTCCTGAGCCTGCCCCGAAGCATGGTGTCCAATGCGGAAAAGGGCTCATCCAGAAGCAGGAGTTTCGGTTTCAGAATAAGGGCACGGGCCATGGCAACGCGCTGTTTCTGGCCTCCGGACAGGTCAAGGGGGAAACTGTTTTTGAGGTTGGTTATCTCGAAGACTTCGAGCATTTCCTCCACACGGCGCCTGTCTTCTTTCGGCAGGCGCCATTGCCAGTTCTTCTTCAGTCCGAATCCAACGTTCTCCAACACACTGAGATGCGGAAAAAGGGCGTAGTCCTGGAACAGGTAGCCTATCCCGCGTTCGCGGGAAGGAACATTGATTCCCGCCTTCGAGTCGAAAAGCACCCGCCTGTTCAGGGCAATCCGGCCCGCGTCCGGCGCGGTAAGGCCTGCTACGGATTGCAGTGTAAGCGTCTTCCCCGATCCCGAGGGACCGAAAAGCACCACGAACTGCTCCTCCGACGAGAAAGAAGCATTAAGTTTGAAGCTTCTTCCCCGGGATGCGAGTTTCTTTTCCACATCTACCTGAATCAACATGCTACGGCTTTCCAAACCCAAACTGCGAAAGGACTTCCTGACCGTCTTTGCCGGTGACGAAGCCGAGGAATTTTTGAGCCAGGTCCTTTTTCTGTGTCGCGGCAACAACCGCAATGGGATAAAGAATCGGCTTATGCTTCTCCATAACTGCAACGACCTTCACCTTGTCTTTTGCAACGGCCGCGTCCGTTGCGAAGACAACACCCGCATCCACCTCTCCCCTGGAGACGTAATCGAGCACCTGGCGTACCGAATCTCCATAGATCAATTTCGGGGTAAGCTTTTCCCACAGACCGGTGTTTGTAAACGACTCCTGGGCGTAGCGCCCGACGGGGACCGTCTCCGGCTTTCCAATGGCGACCTTGCCGACATCTTTTCCGCCGAGGTCCTGAACGGTTTTAATGGAGATCTTCGATTCTTTCGGCACTATGAGAACCAGGCCGTTGCTCACGAAATCCTTTCGCGATTCGTCGAGAATCAGGTGCTTTTCCTTTGCCTGGTCCATTGTCTTCTGGTCGGCCGAAGCAAAGACATCGACCGGTGCACCGTTCTCGATCTGCTGGAGCAGGGCCCCCGAGGCCGCAAAATTGAAGATGACCTTTACGCCCGGATTGGCGGATTCGAACTTCTTGCCGACATCCTGGAAAGCGTTGGTGAGGCTCGCGGCGGCGGAGACGATCAGCTCCTGATCCGCTAAGGCAGCTCCTGCATGAAATGCCGGCAGGATCGCCAAGGACAGTATAACCATAAGCCGGACGGCAAGTCTTGTCTTCATCGATCGATCTCCTTCAGGTATTGGGTCTTCAGGATTTTCCCGGCGCTAAGGAGCACCGTGACGCACACAGCCGAAGTAACGAGCACGAGCAGGGCGGCGAGCCGGTCATTTCCGGCCTGTACCGCAGCGTATACGGCAAGGGAGAGGGTCTGGGTTTTTCCGGGCAGGTTGCCGGCCACCATGAGGGTGGCCCCGAACTCGCCCATCGCGCGGGCAAAAGCCAGCAGTGTTCCTGCCATGATGCCGCGCCATGCCAGGGGGAAGGATACTCGCAAAAAAACCCCCCATTCCGACAATCCGAGGGTCCTCGCAGCCTTTTCGAGATTCTGGTCCACATCTTCGAGGGCGGCACGGGCTCCTTTGTAGACAAGCGGAAGCGATACGACAGTCGAAGCGATCACCGCTCCCTGCCAGGTGAACATGAGCGTGATGCCGAAAGTCTGGAAAAGCCATCGTCCTATCCAGCCGTTACGGCCGATGAGAACGATCAGATAATAGCCGAGGACCGTAGGCGGCAGCACGAGTGGAAGCGTCAGGACGGCATCCAGTAATTCTCTGCCGCGGAATCGGAAGCGGGCCGTTGAAAAAGCAAACGCGATTCCGATGATGAAGGCGAAGAAGGCGGCAAGGCCGGCGACCTTCAGAGTGAGCAGGAGGGGCGTGAGAGTGTTGGCCGCCATTTCACACGCGTCCCGTTGCAATCCGACGTCTCAGGTTCGGCAGCGGCCGCGGGAATCCCGCGGAGCAACCGTGATCGGAGCAGGGCTTATTGCTGGTGTTCGTTCTTCTTCTGTTTCCAGGCATATTCCTTGACCAGTTCTGCTTTGGATCCAATGCGCCATGATACGGATTTCGACCCTCTGTTACGAAGTACCCACAAATTTGGGTACCCTTGAGAGCGTTTAAAGCATACAATATGTCGTGTATAAAATGTACTCTTACTCCTTTTCCTTTCCGTTATCAACGCGGAAAAGTGTTGGCTTGCTCGAATGATAGTCGTCGGGATTGCCTACGTGTGGCGGCTAGGTGAACAAGTGCGATCCTCGGACATCTTCAGCTTGAGACGACTATGAAAGGATGGCAATGCGTGATGCATGCCAACAGAGCAGCCGGCCTTGCAATACAGGCTCTCGTGCCGACCGGATGCGGTTATCCTGAAAGGGGATGTCCTTTTCTCGCTTTTCTTGGAGCAGCCCGGTATATATAGTAAAAATTACATTTTTGTGGACCCGGGTGACATTTTTGAGCGGACCCCGCCGCAGCGGTGGATAATCCGCGAAGGACAGGGCTACTATGGGATCGAGCAAAGACCATGTGGTGTGTAACCTCAAAGCGGCTCGAAAAGGCAAGGGGCTTTCTCAAACCGAGCTTGCCTCGCATATAGGCGTAAAGCGGCAGGCCGTCTACGATATGGAGACCGGCCGATACGTGCCCAACACGGCCCTTGCTCTCAAGATAGCCCGGGAACTCGGCTGCAGGGTTGAAGACCTCTTTTCCCTGGACGATTCTGAAGAAGCGCAGCCCGTAAAGCTGGTCGAAAAGGCGGGACCCGTGAATACCCGAGTCTCTGTGGCCAGGGTGCGCGATCAGCTGGTTGCCTATCCACTGGACGGCAAGTGGCTCTTGAACGATGGGTTCCAGGCCGCCGACGGCCTTATGGCGCCCGATTCGAGCCGGGTCCAACTCCTGCGGGCAAGCGAGCATCTCGAGAAAAAAGTCCTGCTGCTGGGCTGCGATCCGGCTTTTTCCATTCTGAGCGCCCATGCATCCCGGTGGGCGGATGGCGCAAGAGTTCAATGCCGTTTTGCATCCAGTCATCTTGCACTCGAAAGACTTGCGGCGGGTAATGCTCATATTGCAGGCACTCACCTTCACAATCCTTCGTCAGTTGAGTCCAACGTAACATTTGCTCAGAAGATGCTGTCGGGTTCGAAAGCCCTCGTGGTCGCTTTTTCGTATTTCGAGGAAGGATTGATGGTTGCACCGGGAAATCCGCACCGAATCCGGTCGGCCGCCGACCTGGCCGGGAGGGGTGTCAGGTTTGTAAATCGCGAATCGGGAGCGGCGTTGCGCGTCCTGTTCGATGAGAGGCTGGCCCAGGCAGGGCTCACGGGTGAGTGCATCGAAGGATATGGAAGACTGGCTTCAAGCCACAATCAGTGCGCTCAAATGGTAGCTTTTAACATAGCCGATGCCGCTCTCGGGCTGCGCGCCGTTGCCGCGGCTCACGGGCTGGACTTTGTCCCGATCGAGGCGGTTCGTTGCGATCTTGTAATTCCCCGCGATTTTCTGGACCTTCCGGCCGTCAAGGTCCTTCTCGATGTGCTGCAGACGAGAGCCCTGCGCGAGGAACTCTCCTCTCTTCCCGGCTACGAATCGGGTTGTACCGGTGATGTTATTGGAGAGGTGTAGTATTGATTTGCATTGTCAGGTGAATTTCGCCTGCCACCGGTCATTTTCTTGTTTGCAGAGCAAGATTTTTGAGTTGCCGGTTCTGTAAATCGTTAATATCACGATTTATGTGCCCGCCCTCATCCCTGGCTGGCTCCCAAGGTCCCGGGGTTGTTGCCCAATAAAGACGATCGGGTTCCCTGGTATTTTACGACAAAGTCCCCAATCCCGTCATCCCGGCAGTGCCTTTGAGCCGGGACTCAGAGTTTTTAAGGTATTGAATTCACAATTAATCCAGGTTGCAGTGATGATTTTGAGGCGTAGGATGGGTGACAACCCATCGTTTTCGGAATGCCTGGGAATGATTGGCCGGAGAGGCATAAGCCGGTGCATGGAAATACGGGAAAGTTGTCATACGGAAAAAGAAGTCGTATTCGCAGCCCCTGAGCTTTCCGGAGGCTGAGAGAGGAAGGAGCCTTAAAAACCGATGGGTTCCCGCTCCGCTCCCACCCATCCTACGGCCTTTCCGGTTGGCGCCCGTCTCTTAATAGGGGGTGGCGCCGCAGACCCTTAAGTCGACTACGGACCTGAACGGCACTTTCGCTGGTTCCCAAGGTCCCGCCTTGGAACCCCGTCCCGGCAGCGGTGGGTTTTACCTCGCCTTCGTGCTCCAATCAAAGCCTATCATGGGATCGTCGTGCGCGATGCGTTTTTCGTCTGGGTTTTTCGGATCGTAGGACATCGTCGTGAAGTAGACGATTGCGAGCGGTTCGCTTCCGAGCACGCGGTATCCGTGCGCAACCCCTTTCGGAATCAGGAGGAGCAGGGGATTGTCCTCTCCCATGTAGACCACCTGGGTGAGGCCTTTTGTTGGCGAACCTTCCCTCAGGTCATGCAGAACAACCTGCGCGTTGCCGTATGGGAAGAACCAGAGGTCGTCCTGGAGTTCGTGGTAGTGAAATGCCTTGATTACCCCCGGATACGATTTCGACATGGAGCATTGCCCGAACCGGGAGAGCAACTCGTCGTCATCTCTCAGGATCTCCTGGAAAAAACCGCGGTCGTCGCTATGGCGGACAATCTTTTTTACCTTTACTCCTGAGATCGCACCGTCCTTAATCTGCATACTCTTCCAATCTGAAGTTGTTCCAACCGAAGAATTGCCTCGCATGCGTCCTGCCGGCAAATTGCGTATTCCTAGCTGTTGAAAAGCTCCGGAGATTTCGGCTTGAGTTCCTGCATGAAAGCCCCCAGTGCATCTTGCCAGGGCCGCATCTCCAGCCCCAGTTCAGTCAAAGATGCGGGAGACATCACCGAGAACGCGGGGCGTTTCGCGGCTCGATCCAGATCGCTCGAGGCAATGGGTTTTATCTCGGTGTTCCATCCCCCCTGCCGTGCTATCTCGCAGGCAAAATCAAACCAGGAACAGTAGCCGAAATTCGTGGTGTGATAAGTCCCGAACGGGGCCGGTCGCGAGTCCGTCCGGGAACTTTTGACTCCCGTAAGCGGAACTGAAATTCCGAGCAGGGTCAAAAGTATCTCGGCAAGGTCCCTGGAGTAGGTGGGCGATCCGAACTGATCGTTTACGACGCTCAGTTTTTCGCCGCTTGCCGCCTTCTTCAGAATCGCACGCGGAAAATTGTTGCCGTTCACGCCGTACAGCCATGCCGTCCGGGTGATATAGTGCCGGGAGGCGAACTTCCGGACCGCCGTCTCGCCGGCGAGCTTGCTTTCCCCGTAGACATTGCAGGGGGCCGCAGGTTCATCGACTTCGTAGGGTGTCGTTTTGAGTCCGTCAAAAACAAAATCGGTGCTCACATAAACCATGGGGAGATCTTTTGCCCCGCAGATCCGGGCAATATTCTCCGTCGCGGCGGCGTTTATCAGAAACGCTTTTTCCCGTTCCGCTTCGCAGGCGTCCACCTGCGTAAATGCCGCACCATGGATAACGGCTGAAATCCGACCTCTCTTTTCACATTGAGAAAAAGACGCCTCGACCAGACTCGAATTGCATATGTCCAATTCATGCTCGGCAGGGGCAAAGTATTCCATTCCGATTGAATCGAGAATGCTCCTGAGATCCGAACCGAGTTGCCCGGTTACTCCTGTGAGGTAAAGCATGGCTATATTTTTCTATCCTTTCTCCGGGAATCGGAACGTATCCAAATGGCGTAATCCCTGTGGAGTTCAATGGAGGCCTTTTCAGGTGATCGATCCGATCCCACGTCGTGATTTGAGAGGCCTTTGGTTTCGCGCGAACTTAGCACTTCTGGGGGCTGAAGTAAACTATGGGGCGCTCCTCTGATACAGGAACCACTATTGTTTTGCAATAAAAGTATCGAGCAGTAACGGAAAAGGTCTTATCTCAACCGGATGCGAGACGGCAAATGGGGGAGCAGGGTGCCAAAAACGACCTCTACGGCAGGGCTTAATTTCATTATTTATTCAACGATTTAGATTTTTTTACCGATCTTGAGACTTGAGGGTGGCCTCCCGTTTGCCCGGGCAGGAAATCTTAATGCCCCGCTGCAGCAGAGGCAGGCGGGGAGGGGGATCCGTGAAAAAATCGGTGTTCTGTTCAATTCTCATTGCGTTTGTGCTTGTATCGATTTCCTCCGGAGAGTGTGCGGACCTGAGGAAGAATTCGATCACAGTGATTTTTCGCTACGATGATTACTCGAGTCGAAGCAGCACCGAAATAGAACGCAGGCTCATCGATGTTTTCAGGGAGAAAAAGGTCGGCTGCACTTTCGGAGTCATTCCCTTCGTGTGTGCCGGTCCGCCCCAGGATGAACAACCTCAGCAACTTATCCCATTGTCCGCCTCCAAGATCGGGATCTTGCGCGAAGGAATGCAGGACGGGACTCTCGATGTGGCCCTACACGGCTGCTCGCACCAGACCGCCCATGAAAAAAATTTTTTGCGCAAGTATTCCGAATATGCAGGTGTTTCCTACAATGCCCAGCTGGAAAGTCTGCACCGTGGGAAAACATTTCTCGAAAAGGAACTCGGGACATCGGTGGGCACGTTTATCCCTCCCTGGAGCACGTACGACATCCAGACGATCAGGGCCCTTGAAAACCTCGATTTCAACTGCATCTCCGCTTACCTGTCCAGCTATGCGCCGGAGTATTCCACGCTGAAAATGGTCCCTGGGACATGCAATCTGGCTCAACTGCCGAAGGTCCTCAAGTATGCCGGGGAGATCATTGATTACAACCCGGTTATATCCGTGGTCTTCCATGATTACGAGTTCCGGGAAATAGGCTATCGGGTCGAGGGAGAGGAGCAGGTCGGTTTCGATGAATTCAGGGATATACTCGGGTGGATAACCTCACAACCGGACATACAGGTGAAAAGCATCCGCCAGGTGCTCGAAAGCGGCAAGGATTTCAGTGCCAATCGATTCATAAACAACAAGTACTACATGAGGCTTGCGCACCTGAAACCGGACTTCTGGCCTCCTCGGCACGGCGTTTACCTCGACTCGGAAACGGCCTACGGCGGCAGGATAAGGGATATTTTTCGTGGAAACGTCAATTCCTGGAAACTGATAAACCTCATATCGGTCGCAGCTTTTTACCTGATCATACTTGGGACGACCGCCCTGTTTTCATGGCTGTTCGGGGTCATGGTCCTGAGGAGTATCCCCGGTTCCGGCAGGCTATATCATCATGTGAAGTCGACGTTCATGGCTCTTTCGATTTCCACGTGCGTTTGTCTGCTGTTCTTTCAGCACCTGGAGTACAAAATCATGGTCTTGATAATCGGGGCAGCCGGCGGCCTGCTGGGGCTCTGGTTGGGACTGAAGCCCGAACAACCGGGCAATAACGCCCTGGTTGCATCCGGAAGGGAATCGGGGGGACCTCTTATCCCTGCCCTGAGGCTTCATCGCATCCACCGCGACATGGTGAAGTCCGATCTCGACTCGAAAAGAGAAGGCAAGGATTGACGGAAGTATCCAGGGACGGCGGATATTCATCCCCTGCAAGATGAATAAAGCAAAGCGGCGGACCCGATAATCCGGTCCGCCGCTCCGGTTTCCAAAGTAAAAAACGGCCCCGCCGATTTGCCTCGAAATTTCTTCAGCAAGCAAGCTTGAAAAGCCGGTTCTTCGTTCCCTAATTCCTGTAATTCGTGTTCCCCGGGAGGCGGAACTTGAAAAGTATTGCGGCAGGATCTTCAGGTGCCGGACTGTAGGGTTCCTTAACCAGGAACTTTGAATTAGGCGCTATGTCGCCGATGCTCAGGGTCTTGCGCCAGAAAATCCGGGTCTCGGCCGAATTGGTGGTCCACATATCCAGGCGCACCGACTTGAGCGCCCGACTGGAGGTATTGACGATATAGCCCGTTACAAAGCCGTCTTCCGTTATCTCGAAATCGCGATAAACCAGGTCTTTGTTGGTTAACCCGGTGCTGTTGTCAATCGTTCCGTCGCTGTGTGACGATTTCGCTGCACCTGCCTGCAGCGGGAAAAACATTACACCAATCAGCAAAAGAGCTGCCATCCATTTCGACATGGCCTTACCTCCGATCCAAAATCACTCTAACTTTTCCCGAAGGAGCCGAGGGCTCCCTGCGGGAGACGTCCCAAAAGCCGGAAGGTGGAAAATAGAGTCGATCACCTCCGGTTGCGCTCTTATATCCGAACCGTGGAGCCTCTGCAACATGGATTCGACTGCGGAATCGATGCTTTTCAAACCTCGCTGCAGCTTTGAATGCTTCCCTCAAGCATGATAGAATCAAATTTTCCCACCTTTCGGTGTCCGGGACAATAATCAATATATAGCGGGAAGGATCCATGCTTGTGACGTTTTCTCTGGAAAGTGAATATATTGAACTCGCCGCTCTCCTTAAGGCAGTGGGGATGTGCCCGAGCGGCGGCATGGCAAAAGCGGCCATAAACGAGGGCAGGGTGAAGGTGGACGGGGTCGTCGAACTGCGCAGGGGCCGCAAGATCAGGCGGGGCCAAAGGGTGGAGTTCGAAGGAAACGTCATTGTTGTCGAATAGCCGCTTTGATCGCATCCGGTCGATATCTTTGGTGCATTTGGCGCAGAGCTGAGAGGTTGGAGAGAAGAGATGGAGAAGGAGACGGAATACAAGAGCAAATCCCAGATGAAACGGGAAATGCTTGCTCTGCAGTCCCTTGGCGAAAGACTTGTCGGGCTGGCGGAAGAACAGCTCAAACGGATCGAAATGCCGCAGGAACTGCGTGAGGCGGTCCTCTTCGCGAAAACGATCAAGAAAGGTGAGGCGCTGCGGCGACAGATTCAGTATATAGGCGCCCTCATGCGCGAAGCCGATCCGGCCCCAATTCAGGAGGCCCTGGATTCAATAAGTCGGGGACGGGATCAGGATGTTGAGCAATTCAAGAAAATCGAGATATGGCGGGACGGGCTCATCGCGGGAGATGATGGCCTGCTCGATGAAATCGCGAGCGAGTACCCCGGCACGGATCGCCGGAAGCTGATCCAACTCGCCGAGGCCGCCCGACGGGAACAGAAGGAGAAAAAAACTCCCAAATCGTCGCGCGCCCTGTTCAGGCTGCTGCGATCGCTTTTAGAGGCGTGACATACCTTAGACGTGCACCCAAAGGGCGGGCGGTGGGCACGATGAAGCCTGTGCCCACCCTTCGATTCGGAAATGCGCAGCCGCGGAGGGTGGGTACCCTGTATTGGGGTCAATGTTGTTGCTTTAAGGCAATACGCCGCTGGTTCCCAAGGTCCGCCTTGGGAACCCCGCCCCGGCAGGCCGGATAGGGACCGTAGGATGGGTGGGAGCGGAGCGGGAACCCATCGTTTTTTGAGGTTTGTTCCCCTCTCAGTCGCCGGAAAGCTCCAGGGGCTAACGAATACGACTTTCTTTCCGTATGAAAACTTTCCCGTGTTTCCAGGCACCGATTTATGCCTCTCCGGCCAATCACTCCCGGGCGTTCCGAAAAAAGATGGGGTGTCACCCATTCTCCTAAGAGAGACATGACACCACAAGGTTACGATTGCACCCTCAATAGGGATGTGGCGCCGCAGGCCCTTAAGACGCCAACGGCCCCTATACCGTCAACACAGTTTGAACGAGAGCCAAAAACTGCCGTTCCCGTTGAGTTAGGGCACGGTTTCCTGACCGTGCCGGCCTGGAACCGAGAAAATGGCCGGTCGGAAGATCGCGCCGTAACGGGGGAAAGAATATTCTGTGCGTAAGGGCAGGCGCCATTTTAAGCATAAAGCTCATTGATTCGATTTGATCCCAAAAACGATGGGTTCCCGCTCCGCTCCCACCCATCCTACGGCCCTTTGCCGATTGGCGCCCGTCTCTCAATAGGGGTGTGGCGCTCTGGGCCCTTAAGACGCCTACGCCCATTTCGTGCTGTTGCTTCAACCGGGGCACTAATCGAAAAATGGAAATAGGCGACTCATGGGCCTGCGGGTGGGCACGATGAAGCCTGTGCCCACCGTGCCTGGTTTTCCGTTCACTTTCAGCAAGGTATCTTTGAGGGCCGGGTCTCAATTAATCGCTCGTCTTCCCGCTTTTCTGGAGTTCGACTATTCGCTGTGGCAACTTCTGTGCCCAGAAATCGAGTATGTTCTGCGCATCGCCCCATTTCCACTGGGCTGCGGCGGCTATTCCCATGCCGCCTTCTCGCTTGTCGACGGCGGCAGCCAGTCTTTCACCCGTAACCGAGTCCACGATCTGGCCCTCGGCTTGCGCGGATCCGACAAAAGCATAACTGCCGGTCGCAAGAGACTGGACCGAGTTCAGGACCCTGGCCTGGGGAACGATTACCGAAACCGAACGCAGGATCGGGGTGGAGGCGGATGCATCTGAAATCGCGACTTGCAGCTTCATTACTCCGGGGCCGGGTTTGTCCGTGAGGCTGAGACTCTTCTGTAGGTTTTCGCGCAGGGCATTGTAAAAATAGCTCGCCAACATCTGATGGTCGGAAGCCGATGCCGCATCACCGCTGCCGCCCCAGAATTGAACCGGTTCGACAATGATACTGTTGTAACTGCTCCAGTTAACGCCGGGTTTGACGTAGACCAGGGCTGCGCGGTCTTTTTCGCCGGGTTTTAGCTGTGAATAGTCGCCGAGGAAACCCGATTTGGTGACGGAGGGTTTCTCTCCCTTCGAGCGATCGATAACATTGGCCTGAGGCTGCGAAGTGGTGGACGCGCATCCCGCCGCAACACAGATCAGGCAGAGGCAAGCGGCAACAACTGTGAGACTCCTCAGTACCGAAACATGATTTCGCATCATAAGCTCTCCCTTGATAACTTTGATCCAATAAAAATGAGTTAGAAAAAACGCGCAGAGCTAATTGCCCTCCGACATTGCTTGTTCTGGGGGTCCCGGTGGATTGACGTTCGGTCGCAACCTGATATGCCATCCCGTTCTTGTCAACTTCATGATGGACGATTTCAGCACGATTTGCCTGGTTCTGCGAAGGTGTTGATAATAGCACCTAAACCATTTAGCTCAAAGTTATATATCTTGTTCATTAAGAGAGATCATGCAGTGGGAATATTTCAATTCTGAGGTATAACATCCATTCTTAACAAAGAGAGATAATCATGGGCCTATGCTTATTACCAAGATGATAGAATCGACCTGGTTTATATGAAATCCGATCCGTTGTGATTGTTTGCCCGACATTGCAGATGAATCGACATTGCTGTATACTAAATATCTTACAATTGGTATAAGCTCGGAATGTTTCCTATATCTGTGTTCTCGCAATAAAGGTAATAACGCGCACAGGTATAGACTTTCGCCGCCGGCTTGCACCAAAGCATCGGCTGCCGACGTGGCGGCAACCGATGTTTTTCCACCCTTTATTTTAAACAGTGCTCCGGGGATGCCTGGACACTGGAGTATACGCCCATCGGCAGTGCATTTTGCACAAGAGCTTCGAAAAGGAGAATACTAATGAATTCGGGCAAGGTATTCTTGTACGCTCTGGCTTTCCTGATTGCTTCCGTATTGATTTTTCCGCCCGTGTCTATTGCCGCAGGTGGCGACAAACCTTTCAAGCTGGAGCAGTTGGACCAGATGCTTGCGCCCATCGCGCTTTATCCGGATGCGCTTCTTGCGCAGGTGTTGATGGCATCCACCTACCCCCTGGAAATAGTTCAGGCGGACCGTTGGGTTAAGCAGAACGGCAAGCTCAGGGGGGATGCCCTGAATGCGGCCCTGGACAAGATGGAATGGGACATGAGTGTCAAGGCACTCGTACCGTTTCCCCCGGTTCTTTCCATGATGAGCGAGCAACTTGACTGGACGCAAAAACTCGGAGACGCATTCCTCGCTCAGCAGAGCGATGTAATGGATACCGTGCAGAAGCTTCGAGCCAGGGCGCAGGCGCAGAACAATCTGAAAAGCACCAAGGAACAGAAGGTCATAGTCGAGGAGAAGGTAATCCGAATCGAACCGGCGGATCCTCAGGTGGTCTATGTCCCGGCGTACAATCCAACTGTCGTTTATGGGACATGGTGGTATCCGGCATACCCGCCTCTCTATTATCCTCCTCCCTACTACGCGGCGCCGGTTTTGGCGACAGGGGTGGCCTTCGCCGCCGGGGCGGCTGTCGGAGCGGCCTGGTGCAACGGCTGGGGAAACTGGAACTGGGGCGATCACACGGTAAATGTCAATGTGAACAAGAACGTCAATATCAATAACCTCAAAAACACCAACATCAATACAAACAAATGGGAACACGACCCGGCGCACAGGAAGGGCGTGGCTTATCGGGACGACGCGACGCGGCAGCATTATGGACAAAAGCCTCCCGGTTCGCCGGATGCGCGTAAGGACTACCGTGGCCACACGGACCCGGGCGGGCCCAGAACCGCGCAGCAGGCCGGCCCTGCGTCGAAGCCTTCCCAGGCGGGCCCCAAACCTCCCGCGAGCCGGCAGACTCCGGCAGGTATCGGAAGCTCATCGCCCAAACCTGCCCCGCAAACCGGCTACAGGGAGCAGGGGAGGGCATCCGCCGGACCCGAAAGCAGGGGACAGGCTTCAGGGGCTTCCGGCCGGTATGGTGATGCCGGTTCGAGGGAGAGCATGCAGTCGAGGAGCACGGCATTTGAAGGTCTTGGGCATGGCGGTGAGGCCAGGGCACAGTCCGATCGCGGCAACATGAGCCGGCAGAGTGCCATGGGGAACCGTGGAGGCTTCGGCGGGTTTCATGGCCGGAGGTAAATCCCGTGTTTTCAGGAACGCAGATGAGAGAGCCGCAATCCATATCGCTGATGGAGGTCTTATCATGCTTTCGTCCTTAACCCGCAATGGGACTGGTTATATCCACCGTTTTGTACGTGTCTTTCTGACGATTCTCACTCTGTTTCTCATCGGGCTCTGGAGCGGCGGTTCCGTCGAAGCCCGCGGCTTCGACCGGAAGCATTTCAAGTCGCCGGAAGAGGCCGCCGCCTCTTTCTTTGCCGCGCTCAAGAACAAAGATGCCAAAGAACTTTCGGCAATTTTCGGACGGGAGGGAGAAGACCTGATTCATTCGGGAGACCCTGTTGCCGACGAGGAAACCCGCCAAACCGCCGTCAAATTGTTCGAAGAGGGCTATCGGATTGTAAATGACGGAAGTCGGAGGGCGATTCTCGAGATTGGCAAAGAAAACTGGCCCTTTCCCATTCCGGTCACGGCAGTGAAAGGTGAATGGCAGTTCAACACAAAGGACGGCATCGAAGAAATTCTCGCCCGTCGTATCGGCAGGAATGAAATCGGCGCCATAAGGGCCTGTCAGGCCTATGCCGACGCGCAGTACGAATATGCCGCGCAGACTCAAAGCGACGGTGTCCCGGAATACGCACAAAAACTTTTCAGCGATCCGGGGAAAAAGGACGGCCTCTACTGGGAAGGAGGCGACAGCCCTATTGGAATCTTTATGGCAAAAGCCTGGCAACAGGGCTACAGGAAAGGCAGTCCGGAAAAACCCGCCCCTTATCGCGGCTACTATTTCAAGATAATGAAGGCCCAGGGAAAACATGCTCCGGGTGGTGCCTACGACTACATGGTCAAGGGCAGGATGATCGGGGGTTTTGCCCTGGTCGCCTATCCGGCGAAGTACGGAGCATCCGGCATTATGACCTTTATTGTGAACCATGCGGGTGTTGTGTATCAAAAGGACCTGGGATCGAAAACCGGGAGCATAGCTGCGAAGATGAGCCTGTTCGATCCGGACGGGTCATGGCAGAAGGTCCAGTGAGTCGGGCTTGGATTTTCGTTCATATATTCGTGCAAACAACCCTGGGGAGTGCGGGGGAAACATTTCCCAGTCTGATTTACGGCCCTTAACCCATAAGCTTTAAAAAACCGGTACAAAATGTAAATCCTCGTGCGAATGGAGGCACCATGCAGAAGGGGGGACTGCACGCCGAGGAACGTGGCCGGGTGCGTCGAAGTACGCTTCCGGGCAGGTTCCATATAGATCGGGTCGGGCGGCTGTTCGTATTTGTTGTTGTGGCTGTAGTCTCGTGTTTTGGCTGCACCGCAGTCGGGCCGAATTTTGCAAAGCCGCCCGCTCCCGTTGCGGAACGCTGGGTGGAAGAAGGCGGCGCAGCAACAGGGGCCCCGCAGGCGGATTACAGCCGGTGGTGGACGGCATTCAACGATCCTGTTCTCGATTCACTCATCGAGACCGCGCGCAAACAAAGCCCCACCCTCCAGATGGCAGGCTTGAGAATACTGGAAGCGAGGGCGCAACTCGGGATCGCCGTTGGAAACCTGTACCCTCAACAGCAGCAGGTTGCGGGCGCATACACCTATAGCCAATCCAGCAAACATGCCGCAAATACCATCTCGGGAGACCTCAATTTCCAGACCTACAGCTACGCGTTCGATGCCGCCTGGGAACTTGACTTCTGGGGCAAGTTCCGGCGTATCGTGGAATCGGCGGATGCAAGCCTGACGGGGTCGGTGGCCGACTATGACAACGCTCTTGTCTCCCTGATCGGCGCAGTTGGTTCGACCTATACGCTAGTCCGCGTTTATGAAGAGCGGCTCGTGGTGGCGCGGGAGAATGCCGCGATTCAGAAAAGCTCCTTCCAGCTTGCCGATGCGCGATTCCGGAACGGCGCTGTAACTGAGTTGGACATGCAGCAGGCAAAAAGCCTGCTCTACGACACGGAGGCCCAGATCCCCGCGCTGGAGATAGGGCTGAAGCAGTCTCAACATGCTTTGAGCATACTTCTTGGCATGCCGCCGGGCGACCTCAAGGACCTGCTGGGAGGCTCGCAGGGCATCCCGGTTCCGCCGGTTTCCGTAGCGGTCGGGATACCGGCCGAGCTTATCGCCCGGCGCCCTGATATTCGCAGCGCAGAACTGCTTGCAGCTGCCCAGTGCGCGCAGATTGGTGTTGCAAAAGCCGATCTTTTTCCTCGCATTGCCATAAGCGGCTCCTTCGGATTTCTGTCCAGCGACTCCCCTTTAACCCGTAAAGGGAAGAGTAATTTTTCCGACCTTTTTACGTGGCAGAGCTTCACGATGTCTTCCGGCCCTTCTATCGAATGGCCGGTGTTGAATTACGGCAGAATCAGAAACAATATTCGTGTGCAGGACGCCCGTTTCCAGGAAGCGCTGATGAATTACCGCAGCACAGTCCTCAGTGCGGCCCGGGAAGTCGAGGATGCGTTGGTGTCTTTCGTGAAGAGCCGGGACCAGGTGAGGCTTCTGACCGAAAGCGTCGGAGCTGCGAAGCGGGCTGTCGATTTGTCGATGATCCAGTATCGAGAGGGATCGATTGATTATTCACGCATGCTTACCGCGCAACAGGCCCTCCTGGGAGAGCAGGACCGGCTGACTCAAAGCCGGGGGGCCGTTACTTCCGGACTGGTCGCTCTTTACAAGGCACTGGGGGGCGGCTGGCAACCCCGCCTCGAAAGTGATTTCGTTTCGGAAGAGAACATCAACGCCATGCGCAGCCGGACAAACTGGGGGGACCTGCTACCGTACAGGGAGCTTTCCACTAATCTCGTCCCCCTGCCCGCGGCGGGTGCTCAGGACCTGCTGCGTCGTCCAGACTGGTAGACGGACAGCTCTGCCTTTTAGATTAGAATGCCGTTAGTCGGTTCCAACAGATATTTGGATTTTTTGATGAAGAGCCCAAAGATGGGAGCTTGCAGTGGAGGTCCCCAGGCAGAAGCCCGGGGACCGGTGGAAAACAAATCAGGATAGAAAGATCGCAGACTGCCAAAGACTGCTAATCCGTCAGCAGCATCATCATAACAGGGGTGAATTTGTCTTTTCTTTGAACTGGGTAATAGTTCGAAACAACGCGATAGCTGTAACCTGGATTGGCGGTCGAATCCACCGCCTCCACCCTGTACCGGTACATGTTTCCCTGAAGAATTTTCCCCGCCGGAATGACGGCATAAAAAATTCCGCTATAAGATGACGTATAGATGAGATTCCCGTTGGAGTCCACTATGCGCACGCGATAATAGAGCATTTTGGAATAATTCGGGATGCTGCTCCAACTGATAGTCGGTGCCGACGGATCCCC
>JAEZHY010000268.1 GCA_023416335.1 Pseudomonadota bacterium
CATCAACCGCGCTGAAACGTTTCGGGCCATGTTGAAAGAAGCGGAGACTGCCGTCGATCATATCAACTTCGAGACGTTCACATTCGAAGACGATCCCGTCGGCATGCGTTTTTCCACATTACTCAGGCAAAAGAGCGCGGCAGGTCTGGACATCAATATACTGTACGACGATGCGGGCAGTTGGAGAACTTCGCCCAGGTTTTTCCGGGAATTGAGCCGGTCCGGCATCCGTCTGCTCAAGTTCAACCCGATCAATCCGTTCGAACTCCGCACGGAGTGGTCGCCATTCGCGCGCGATCACAGAAAGCTGCTCATTATCGACGGCAGGACGGCATTCACCGGCGGTGTCAACATAGCCGGGAAGGACCGGGACAGCCTCCGTGAGATAGCTATGGAAGACAACGTCGAGATGCCTTATTGGCGTGACACCGACGTGTGCATAGAAGGTCCCGCCGTTGCCGACTTTCAACACGAGTTCACGAGTATGTGGGCGGGACAGGGCGGCCCTCTGCTTACAGGCAAGACGTATTTTCCCCTTCCGACTCCGCAGGGAAGCGACCTTGTCCGCACAGTTGCAAGCACGCCGGGATCCGAGAATCGGGACACATACCTGATGTATCTTTCCGCGATCCATTTTTCCGAGCGCCGGATTTACCTGACGGATGCCTACTTTGCGCCCGATGACCAGGTGATCGATCTTCTTTGCGCCGCGGCAAAACGCGGGGTGGACGTCAGGGTCATAGTTCCGACTATGACGGACCACAGGATGGTTCTTTACGCCGGGAGGTACAGCTATTCGCGACTTCTCCGGGCCGGGGTGAAGCTATATGAGCGACGGGACGTGCTGCTCCATGCAAAAACGGCTGTTATCGACGGGGTCTGGTCCACCGTCGGTTCCGCCAATCTGGACATGTGGAGTTCTCTTCGGGATTACGAACTCAACGCCGTCATAATCGGCCCGGAGTTCGCGGACGGGATGGAGGCGCAGTTCGCGCGGGACCTCGAGGCTTGCAACGCTATATATCCTTCAGATTGGGAAAAGCGCCCGGACGGAGACAAGTTGAAGGAATGGTTTGCGCATATGTTCAATTATTGGCTTTAACCCCGTATCACGTATCGCGCGGCCGACAAGCACGTAACTCCTGTGAACAGCCTCCGACTGCCGGCGCCCGGCGCTCACAGGAATTATCCTGAAAATAGGATGGTCGGTCTACTCGGATCGGCTGATAACCTTACGTGTAGAAACCGTCATCTCTATTAATGGAGAATAAACAGGTCTTTTTCGAATGCGTGAATTGGTCGTAAAGAACTGGGGCGAGCTTCAGGAAGAATTGTACAGGGACTCATGGAACAGGGACCTCGGCAGGTTTCGTTCCCGCTATGCGTTTCGCGGCCTTTCGGATGCCCGATACCGGCTTGAAACCACGTTGATGCGGCTCAGAGGCGATTTTTCCGACCTGGAGCACCACCTGCTCCGGAACTTCAAGAAATACGCTCACCGGAACGTGGCAAGCGGAGATTCCATTTGGCACTGGCTTGCAATAGCCCAGCATTTCGGTCTGCCCACACGCCTTCTCGACTGGACCTATTCCCCGCTCTGCGCCCTGCACTTTGCCACCTCCGACCTGGAAAAATACGATAAGGACGGAGTCATTTGGGCGGTCAACTATGTGAAAGCGCACAATCTGCTGCCGAATGTGCTGAAGATTCAGCTGGACCGGGAGGGAGCCAACGTCTTTACGGTCGAGATGCTCTCCGAATCCGTCAGGTCCCTCAAAGAGTTGGCGGCTATGGCCGGAGACGATTTTCTGCTCTTCTTCGAACCTCCGTCCATAGATGACCGGATAATAAACCAGTTTGCATTTTTCTCGATTATGTCCGGTCCCACCGCCGTTCTGGACGAGTGGATCGAGGAACACCAGGAAACTGCGGTGAAGATTATCATCCCTGCCGGGCTGAAGTGGGAGATCCGGGACAAGCTGGACCAGGCCAACATAACGGAACGAGTCCTTTTCCCGGGACTCGACGGTCTGAGCAGATGGTTGAAGAGGCATTACAGCCCGCGCCACGACGGTCTGACTTCGGAGCACGATATCCTTCTGCGAATGTCGGATTTCCGAAAACAAGCCTCAAACGAGTGATTCCGCGAAAGTCGGAGTGAGCCGGGGGTACGAAAACGGCGCGGTCGGGAACCGCGCCGGAATTTTTGTGTGAAGTCTATCGCTTATGCACCGTCAGAATCCCGGTCCGTTCGCAGTTCCGAAATTGGAACCACCAATTCCGCCCGCACCCGGGCCAATGGGGTTGGAACTTCCGATTCCACCCGGCGGATTCCCCCTTTCACCGCCGAAGATGCCGGGGGTTCCACCACCAATACCGCTGCTTCCTGCGTCCATGTCGGATGAACCGAATTCATTCCCAATGCCGGGTTCGGTTCCCGGGTATACTCCTATCTTCTGTGCGAAAGCCTGAGATCCCCAAAACAATATCGATACAATCGCCAAAAGGCTGAAAATCGCTCTCGTTTTCATATCCGTGCTCCTTCAGTCTTATTTCACTGCAGACGGACCATCAGATACAAGATGACCATCCCGGGACGGATAAAACAGAGGGAGCCGACACATTCTATCGATTAAGAATTAATATTTGAGGTGCCGTCGAAGCAGAAGGAGAAAGAGTCGGCCGGGCCGGTCTCATTTCCAGGAATATTACTTTGAGTTCTCCGTGCAGTTGCACACCCCGGATACGTCATCCCGTGTTTGAGTGCTTTTGAGCCGGGATCCAGCGAAGTCGCCGCACTTCCAGATGCGGTTCTGACGAGAATGAAACTCCCGTTCCCGTAAGTTGAGGCACGGTTTCCTGACCGTGCCGGCCGGGAATCGACAAGGGTGGCCCAGGCAGCGTCTTTTTGCTGCCTGGGTCCGAAGGACAGGAGGGGCGGAGCTGAGTCCTCCGGCGAGGAACTGCAGGAGTTGAATCGATACTGTCTGCTGAACCTCTTGCCGCCGGCACGGGCAACAAAGAGACGTTGCCCGTGTCACCCATGAGAGTGTGACTTCGATCTCGATTGAAGTTTCATGAGAGAGTTACAAGCAGCAAGAGCGATCCGGCGGCCGGATGGTGGGCACGATAGAACTTGGTGCCCATCCTACGCTGCTCACCGTTTACTCTTATTGAAGTTCATAAGAGGTTTTTCAAAGTATTGAATTCACGATCCGCCCGAGAGCCTGATTCCCAGGCATTTTCGACGGAGACATCATCGTTCGGCGCCAACCGCCTCACTGCTGCCGACGGCCCCCGGCACGGACTCTTTGCTCCGGGACAGCCCGCGTACCAGCACGAAGAACAGCGGCACGAAGAATATCGCAAGCACCGTGGCCGAAATCATCCCGCCCATAACGCCGGTACCGATCGCGTTCTGGCTTCCGGATCCCGCTCCGCGGCTGACCGCCAGCGGCAACACGCCCAGGATGAACGCAAACGAGGTCATAAGGATCGGCCTGAGCCGCATGCGCACGGCCGTCAGGGTTGCTTCGATTAGGTTCATGCCCTGCTCGTTGAGGTCTTTGGCAAATTCAACGATCAGAATGGCGTTCTTGGCAGAGAGGCCGATGGTCGTCAGCAGGCCGACCTGGAAGAACACGTCGTTCGGAAGTCCCCTGAGAGTTGCAGCCCCGAGGGCCCCGATAACTCCGAGCGGCACGACGAGCATGACGGAAAACGGGATCGACCAGGACTCGTAAAGGGCCGCCAGGCACAGAAATACGACAAGCAGCGAGATCGCGTAGAGCATCGGGGCCTGGGATCCCGACATACGTTCCTGGAAGGAAAGTCCGGTCCACTCGAACCCGATCCCCACGGGAAGCTTCGAGGCAATGTCTTCCATGGCCTTCATCGCCTCTCCGGAACTCTTGCCCGGGGCGGGCTGGCCGAGGATTTCGACTGACGGCATGCCGTTATAGCGTTCCAGGCGGGGAGAACCGTAGGTCCATTTAGCAGCGGTAAAAGACGAGAACGGCACCATTGCTCCGGCTTTGTTCCGCACATACCACTTATTCACATCTTCCGGCAGCATCCGGAAAGGTGCATCGGCCTGGAGAAAGACCTTCTTGGTCCGGCCCTTGTCGATGAAATCATTAACGTAAAGGCTGCCCCACGCAATCGATAACGTATCGTTGATGTCGGACAGCGTGAGTCCGAGCGCCCCGGCTTTCGACTGGTCGATATCGAGCCCGAACTGTGGGGTGTCTTCCTGGCCGTTTGGCCGCACAGCCATGAGAACCGGATTTTGGGCAACCATACCAAGAAGCTGATTGCGCGCAGCGATCAGTTTTTCATGCCCCAGCCCCGAACGGTCCTGGAGTTCGAAGTCAAAACCGGTCGCATTGCCGAGTTCCATAACTGCAGGCGGAGCGAATGCGAAAACCATTGCATCGCGAATACGCATGAAAGTGCCCATCGCCCTTCCGACGACGGCGCTCAGCCGCAGGTCCGGGCGCTTCCGCAGGTCCCAGTCCTTGAGTTTGACAAAAGCGATCCCGGCATTCTGTCCCCTGCCGCCGAAACTGAATCCCGCGACCGCAAAGACCGATTCGACAGCATCCTTCTGATCCGTCAGAAAATGCTTTTCGACCTCTTTCAGGACATTTACCGTTCGTTCCTGGGTAGCGCTCACGGGCAGCAGTACCTGGGTGAACAGAATGCCCTGGTCTTCATCCGGCAAAAAGGCGGTCGGAAGACGCAGGAAAAGGAAACCCATCCCGGCCAGGATCACGATATAGATCGCAATGTAGCGCAGCCTTCTGCCGAGAATGCGGCCAACCACCTTTTGATAGCGTTGGCTGCACCATTCGAACGTCCGGTTGAACCAGCCGAAGAACCCGCGTTTGGCCGCGTGCTGTTCCGCATCGAGCGGCTTCAACATGGTGGCGCAAAGAGCGGGAGTGAGCACCATTGCAACGATAACGGACAAAACCATCGAGGAGACAATGGTAATCGAGAACTGGCGATAGATGACCCCGGTAGATCCCCCGAAGAAAGCCATCGGCACGAAAACGGCCGAAAGCACGAGCGCGATGCCCACGAGGGCGCCTGTTATCTGCTTCATGGATTTGCGCGTCGCCTCTTTTGGAGGAAGCTTTTCTTCGCGCATGACGCGCTCGACGTTTTCCACGACGACAATGGCATCATCGACAAGGAGTCCGATCGCCAGCACCATGCCGAACATCGTCAGGGTATTTATCGAAAAACCGCAGGCCGCCAACACCCCGAACGTTCCGAGCAATACTACCGGCACGGCGATGGTCGGAATCAGGGTGGCCCGGAAATTCTGCAGGAACAGGAACATGACGAGGAAGACCAGACCGATCGCCTCAGCCAGCGTCTTTACGACCTCTTCAATCGAAATTCTGATGAACGGGGTCGTGTCGTAGGGCAAAACCATCTTCATCCCGCGCGGGAAGTACTGGGACAGTTCGTTTATCTTTGCCTTTACCGCTTTGGCCGTGTCCAGGGCATTTGCACCCGCTGCGAGTTTGACCGCCAGACCCGTCGCCGGTTTTCCGTTATAGCGGGCTACGGTCTCATAATTCTCGCTGCCGATTTCGATACGGGCAACATCACGCAGATACACACTGGAACCGTCGCTGTTGGTGCGCAGGAATATATTGCCGAATTGCTCCGGAGTCTGGAGCAGAGTCTGAGCGGTGACCGTCGCATTGAGCTGCTGTCCGCCGATCGATGGAGCCCCGCCAAGCTGACCGGCTGAAACCTGCACGTTTTGGGCCTGTATTGCTTCCCGCACGTCGGCGGGGGTAAGCTTGTAATTGTTCAGCCTGGTCGGATCGAGCCAGATACGCATGGCGTACTTGGCTCCAAACAGAGTCACGTCACCTACGCCGTCAACGCGGCTGATGATGTCCTGTATGTAATCGGCGGCATAGTTCGACAGGTCGTACTGGCTCATGCTCCCGTCTTCGGACACGAAACCCAGAACGACCAGAAAGTTTTTCGTTGATTTGGTGACCCGGATACCCTGCTGCTGAACCACCATGGGCAGGAGCGGCGTTGCAAGCTGGAGCTTGTTCTGCACCTGCACCTGCGCGATGTTCGGATCGGTGCCCGCATCGAAGGTAAGCGTAATCGTTACATTGCCGACGGAATCGCTGGTTGAGGCCATGTACCGAAGATGGTCCAACCCGTTCATCTTCTGTTCGATAACCTGTGTGACGGTATCCTCTACCGTTTTAGCCGATGCCCCCGGATAGTTTGCATCGATGGAGATCTCCGGAGGGGCGATCGCGGGATATTGGGAAACCGGCAGGGTCCCGATCGCCAGGACGCCGGCCAGCATGATGATAATTGCAATGACCCACGCAAAAATGGGCCTGTCGATAAAAAACTGGGCCACGCGAGGTCTCCTTTATTGCACTGTTGACGAAGCGTTTGAATCCGCCTTCGCCGTTTTGCTGAACGGTGCGACCGTCACCGGTGCGCCCGGAGCTGCTTTCTGGAGCCCTTCGACAATGACCCGGTCCCCGGTCTTGAGACCATCGCTGACAAGCCACTTGTCCCCTACCGCACGGTCCACTTTCACCATCCGCGGTTCGACTTTTTCGTCCGCGCCGACCAGCATGGCAACCGCATTTCCCTGTGAATCGTGCGTAACGCCCTGCTGCGGAACGAGAACAGCTTCTTCGTTCACACCCTGTTCGACGACGGCACGCACATACATGCCCGGCAGCAGAATTTGCTGCGGATTGTTGAAGACCGCACGCAGGGTGATCGAGCCCGTACTCTGGTCTACGGTAACTTCGGAGAACTTAAGGGTCCCCTCAATCGGATATTGGGTGCCATCTTCGAGAATCAGCCGGACTTTCGCTTCCTTTACGCCGTCGCTCTTGAGCAGTCCTTTTGCAAGGCTCTGCTTGAGTCGCAGGACCTCCGCGCTCGACTGGGTAACGTCAACGTAGATGGGATCGAGCTGCTGGACGGTGCAGAGCGGGGCTGCCTGGTTTGCCGTAACGAGGGCCCCCGTAGTCACAGCGGATCTGCCGACGCGGCCGGAAATGGGCGAGGCGACCCGAGTGTAGTCCAAATTGATGCGGGCGGTTTCCAAAGCGGCTTTGGTCGCTTCGACATCTGCCTCGGCCTGCCTTGCCAACCCCACCATATCTTCATAATCCTGCTGGCTGACCGCACGGGCCGGCAGGAGCTGCTTATAGCGCTCGGCTTTCGACTTCGTTGTGGCAAGAACTGCTTCTGCCTTGCTGACCGCCGCTTTTGCGCTCGCATAAGCGGCTTTGAATGAAGCAGGGTCGATCTGATACAGGACTTCGTTCGCCTTTACATCCTCCCCTTCGGTAAAGGGGCGTCTCTGTATGATACCGCTGACCTGAGGACGCACTTCCGCAATGACGTATGCCGCAGTGCGACCCGGCAACTCGGAAGTGAGCACCAGTCGCTGCGGCTCCACAGTTACGACGCCAACCTCGGCAGGCCCGCTCTGTATCGGACCGCCAACTGCTTTCTGTTCTCCGCATCCCGAGAGCAGTGCGGAAAATACGAAAATCCCCGTGGTAGCCACTGCTCCGGAAATGAATTTGTTTCGCATTTTACCCTCTTGGAACTGAATGTTTCTAATTCTGCGTTCCCGCCTGCCGTCCGTCGGACGGCCCAGGCGCTTCCGCAACATCGCGTAAATTCGACCGTATGCCGGCTGCGGCAAATGTAACCACCTTTCGGATGAGTTCTTCCGCGTCGGGCAACTCTTTCGGTTTGAGAGGCAGGCTGTTCGTGCACCACGCATGAAGAGCGAAGTGCAGCGATCCGGCCAGGAACACCCCCCGCCAGAACACGTCCTCTTCGGTCAATTCCGGCACCGCCTTGTACAGGGCAGCGTTAAACCGCAAAATGAAATTCCCGAGGTGAGGATAGACGTGCTTCTCGAAATATGCAGGCGGCTCGGTCAGGCACCGCCCCATCAAACGAATAAAAGAGTCGTTGTCCCGGGCCGTATCCAGGGCCTGCTCCACCGCGGGCCGGACAAAGGCTTCCAGAACGGCTTCGAGCCCGGGGCGTCTCCCTTCCGCGCCACCCTCGATTTCATCGAGCATCGCAAGCCTGGCCTTGTTTACAGACACCAGCAGGCGTTCGAAGACCGCCGAAATCAGCCCTTCTTTCGACCCAAAATGGTAGTTCACGGATGCAAGGTTCACCCCCGCCGCATCGGTTATGTCCCGCATCGAGGTCGCATCGAATCCCTTCTCGGCAAAAAGGTGCCCGGCAACTTCCAGGATTCGCTCTTTCGTGGGTGATTTCTCGAATGCCTTGCTCACAGGTTACCTCCTTCGAAATTCAAACGCGCGTTTTAAATAAACAATTGTTTAGATTTTCGCAAGTGCCTTTTCACCTCGGAAAGAAAAATTTCTTCACCTTCGAATCGCGGCCCAATACTACAACATTCAGGGTCCCGTATCGACCCGGCTTTCAAACAGCCCGTTCAAGTTTGTGTTTTTATTGTGGAGGGACTCAAAGACCAAAATTGGGGTATTATGGGCGGGACTCATCAGGCGAACGCAGGTATGCCGTCCAGGGCCTGCATTATCTTCCCCGGGGTGGAGATTACTGCGCAAGAACCATCAAAGACGCTCCTCCCAGCAGCCTGATCCCGAAATCCTGATGCACTCTGAACATAATCCATCTGGGAAGCCTGGCAGCCAGGGTCATGACGGATTTGGGGCCAAGTTCCAGCGAGCGGTAGGTGTAAAAGCTGTCGATGATGTCGTACCCGGCGTCATTTAACGAGTGCAGAGCGAGATCTTTCGTAAAGTAGTGGATATGGCCGCATTTTTCGCGGACATTGAGAATAGCCCCTATGTTCAGTATAGACATAACGGATACATCCAGAGGTATATGAAAAATCTTGTATCTGCCTTTGCCTTTTATCTTCCTCAAGAACCCGAAATAATCTTCTACATGTTCGATAACATCGATGGCCAAAACCAAATCATAGAACAATTCGTTTGATTCCCTGGTTACATCCATCAAGAAGAACTTCAGATTCGGCGCTCTCTTGGGCAGGCAGTTTATAAAAGCGTCCTTGGCTATTTCAAATCCATGAAATTCAGCGCCCGAATTAAAATTGCGGGATAGACATCTCAGTACTTCTCCCGCACCGCACCCGACCTCACAAACAAGTTTCGGTTGAAGTTTGTTCCTGTAGATCATCTTCAAAATTCCGGCAGCTTTCCATGGAGAATCTTCTGCGTGCCAGGTCGGGTTCTTCTTCAAATAGGTGCCGTCCAAGTACATGTCTTCCATGAGAATCTCCGGCATTATCAATTTGGCGATTTGCGGTAAATTAGATTTTATTCCAACACTTAAAACACTTACGGGAAGCAAAGGTGCTAGTGTTGCGGCTCCGCACCTTTCGTGCCTAAACGGACGCAGTACGGCGTTTAAAAGAGAATGCTCTCTCAGTACTATACATGGAATAGTTTTTCAGGATTTGAATTGGCTCTTGACGTTTCTTAGGATAACCACAATTACCTATTGGACAATCCTCGCAAAACCCCCATTTTTCCCTACGCTAAGTACGCAGAACTTTAGGGTTTACGGGTGAGAACTCCAGGACAGGGGCAGATCTCGAAAGCGAACCGGACAGAGGCGCACAGTTTTACTAGGCCGCTTCCGCCTTACATTCCTCCCGTACGAAATCATACGTACCGCCGTGGCTCAGGTAGACGATTTTGGTCGAAAGCTCTGCACGGTTTATCGCCTCCTTGAAATCGCTCAGGGGTGACTTGAAAACCGTGTAATCGTTATAATGAATCGGTATCGCCACACGCGGACGAACAATCCGGATCGCCTCCACTCCCTGTTCGGCATCCATCGTGACGGTAATGAGATTGAGAATCTTCGTACCTCCAAGATGCATCAGGGCAATGTCGATGTTGGGGTAGCGCTCGGGGATTTCTTTCAGTTCATCGATCACCACGGTGTCCCCGGATACGTAAAATTTGAGAAGACCTGTTTCTTTTGTCGTTCCGAATTCGAGCATGCTGCCCATAACAGGCGGTAGGAGGTATGACAGTACTCCCGGCGCATGTTTGCCCGGCATGGAAGAAACTAAGACCCGCGCGTTTCCTTTTTTTACCTGCACGCCGTCCCAGGTCTGCAGGGGAAATAGATTCCAGAAGCCCTTTTTTGTCAGCGCCTTTGCAGCATGCGGTGTGGTAAGGATGGGAAGAGCCTTGTCCAGACGCTCGGCAACCAACCGGTCAAAATGATCTTCATGGAGATGCGACAACAGGCAGAAATCAATCGGGGGCAGGTCGCCGATTTCCATTGCCGGCTGAGTCAGACGCCTGGAAGTAAGCCCGTAGCCCAGGTGTACGTGATCTCCCGCGTGAAGGAAATTCGGATCGGTAAGGATCGTAAACCCTGCAAACCTGATGATGACCGTGGCGGTGCCGATGAAAAAAATCGATCCCCTGCAAGTGTTCGGTTCGGAAACCCATGGGGCGGGCAGGATCAGCTCATATGCTTTGTTCATATTGCTTCTCACTTCCGGACAAATTATTCAAATCTCTTTAAATAAATTAAACACAGGACAGAGATCGGTCCTCCTCTGAAATGGTTCCACCGATGCAAAGTATCTTCCCCCGTGCGCTGGTTCCCAAGGTCCTCCTTGGGAACCCCGGCCCCGGGAGCGATGAATTGCCCGCAACGGCCCCGTCCACCCGTCATTTTCCCGCAGATCGACTCTTCAACCCAGTGCCAAACAAATCTAGTTCGCCGAAATCATTTCGCAATTCCGTCGGAAAGGTGAAAGCTGAATGATAGGCGAGGCTTTTGTGAGAGGAAGCAGGAGCTTGGGAACCAGCGGTTGGCTTAAGTTGACGCATATAGGGTCCGCCTTGGGAACCCCACCGCCGAAATCAGTCGCAACGGCTACTCTTCATCGTCACTCAAGCACTTGATTTTCTTTATATCCGTCCTTTTTCCCAAAATGATCAGAATGTCGCTGCCCTTTATGACGAAATCTGCGGTCGGCATGAGCGCGTTGTTGTCCGGGATTACTTCCTTCACGGCTATAACGTTGACATTGTACTGGGCCCTAAGATCCAGCTCCCTCAATGTTTTCCCGATAAATGCACGCGGCGGCGCGACCTGGACGATTTGGTGGTCTTCCGCAAGGGGGATCATGTCCAGAATATTCGGACGACAAAGTCCCTGGGCCACTTTGAAAGCCATTTGTTTTTCCGGATGGATAACCTCGGTTGCTCCGATCTTCCTCAAGACTTTTCCATGATCCTCATCCAGAGCTTTTACCAGGATTCTCTTAACCCCGATCTCCTGGAGATGGAGCGTAATGAGGATACTCCCGCTTATGTCCGATCCGATGCTCACAACAACTGCGTCCATATCTCCGAGCCCGAGAGACCGCAGCTTCTCTTTGTCGCCCGCGTCCATCAAAATGGTCTCGGAACAAAACGGGTCTACATCCTGGATGAGAGCCGGGTTTTTGTCGATGGCGATAACCTCGTGCCCTTCTTCGAAAAGAGCGCGAACCACATGGAACCCGAACTTGCCCAACCCGATCACCGCAAACTGTTTCAACCTGGCATCCCCCTATCCGATCATGACATTTTGTTCCGCGCGTTGAATATCGTCGTGGGCCTCGCTTTCGGCAAACACATACGCAAAGGTCGGAACGCCCACTCTGCCGATGAGCATCATCAAAATTAAGCAACTTGCCGGTCGTGTTCAGTCTAGTGCAGCCCCCTCGGACAGCCCGGATTCCAAGCATGCGACACCACTACTGAAGGTGGCTGACAAAAGTGGAGCAGCGACAGCACACCTGCCCCTTCGACAACGGCAGCGAATGCGAAAATAGCCCGAGCCGGCTTGTAGGTATCCTCTCTTGGGTAATGGCGAAAACATCCTGCATCTCCATCCGCTGCCTGACGGAGATTCTCTTGCCCGGGAAGATGCCGGCTCGATTTGGACTGGTTTAGGTGAGAAACTCTGAAAAAACCACTGGACAACAGGAAGGAGTGAACGGTTGACCTGGAGGTTGTTCCAAGCCGGCACGAGCGCAGACCTGCATCAGGATCATACGCACAGGAACGTGCGAAGGGTCCCCTCACGAGAGGAATAACGCCATGCCCACCAGGGGCAGGAAAGGCGCACATGCGCAACCTCCGAAGTTATCGCGATCACCTGGAGGATGCGCTCCCGGAGAGATTCCAGAAGTGTTCCCCCTCCGGCACCTACGGGGTTAGCTGACGGGCTCGGGCCGAAGAGGTTGCCCTATGCCTTGCGGCAATACGCCCCATGTAATTGGGTCCCCCGCTCGTTATGATTCGGTGACGGAACTCTATACTCGGCCGTAGATTGTTGTCAATAAAGTTGTCAATCAAGTACTGCTCACTCAGTCGATGAATACTCATTTAGCTAATCCGCCGGTTCCTCCCCGGCCGAATGACCGGATAAACCCGGCCGTATTGAATATTCGGTATTCAAGGAAATTGTTCCGTCAGATGCTTTGTTCAGCGCAAGTGCTCAAAAATTAAATTGAAATCACGTGACAAGGTAAAAAGCATACCCCCTCCCCCCCGAAATTACCTATTACCGGACAAGCAGAACCATCTACGGTACAACATGTTGTAATATGGCATATATATTGATTGGATAATTTATTCACCCTATTATTCATCCCCTTATTCCCTCTCCCGGCATATTCCATTCAAGGCTAAGAACCTCCCCAAAGCCAAATCGCCGACCGGCCATACGAAACGGAGGGTTTAATGAAAAGAGTCTTTCTATTGTTTTGCTGCCTGACCTGCCTGGGTCTGGGAAGTGGGGCAGTGTATGCCGACACGGTCTGGTTCGACCCGGCAAACAATTTCTCCGGTACCGCTCCTACAGGCTACCTCCAGGTAAACTTTACCGACGTTGCCGGAGGGGTTCAACTCCTGATAACGAGCAATCTCAAGGGAGGTGAGAACCTGGACCCGGGCAAGGCCTTGTACCTGAACTTCAACCCCGCCCTGAACAATCTATCGAGCAAGCTCACTTTTACCCTCCAGGGGAACACAAATTTCTTCCAGGCCGCGGGTCTGGAGACAGCCAACTCCTTTTTACCTGTTAGCCGCCTTCCCGATTGCGTTCTGATCCCTTCGGCTTCATAAGCGAATAAGTCATTGTTATTTTGAAAGAAAATAGGATCTGAAATTGAGGAACGAAAACGCATCCGACAAGGGTCGTTCCAGGAGAGAGCAATGGCTGGGAAGCAAATAGTTCAATCACGCGGAGACGGCGTGACCATCCTCGAAGAGGGCGACATCTTCTTCCTTTATATCCCCAAAGTGGAGCACGAATCCGCAGAGAGCCTGGAGGATGTCCAGCGTATGAAGATCGTGCTTCACCCCAGGGACCGGAAGAAATATCGGCTCCTGGTGGTTGGAGAGAAAAAATTGCCCGAAATGACGGGCGGAGGAAGCAAAGCACGGAAGAACTGGGGCTTTGTGGAGATGGTCGCAGGGGATCCGCGCAAGATAGAAGACGAACTCGCCGAAAAAACCTACGAAACAAAAACGCGGGGCGAGAGGGAAAGGCCGGCAGCCCGGTCCGCCGGAGAAGGAGTCTATGCGGTGCTTCGACACGGGGACCATACCCACATGATCTACGCTCTCGAACTCCCTCGAAAACCGGGCGAGGTACAGGAGGAACTCGATATTGAGCAGGAAGGAAGTTACATCCTCAGCATAAAGAATCCGGAGAAGCCCTCCCCACCGCGTGCCGGGCTGCGAAGAAGTCAGAAAGCCGATTATCCCGAAAAGCTTCAGGAGGAATTTCGAGGCCGGAGATTCATCCCGGCAGACCCTCCCGATTTTCTCGACTATGAAGGGGCGGAATTGCTGTTGATAGCCGCATCCGAAGATGTATCGGAAGAAATGGGAGTAACCCTGGACACGGAAAAGGAGAGCATGGAAACGGCGGAAACCTTCAGGGACCTTCGAATGAGGCGATCCGAACATCCGCTGGAACCGCTCTTTCAGGGGGAGTGGGCGTGATGAGGCGGCACACACAGTCAAGCCCCTTGGGAACCAGCGGAACATCCGACCTGCCGGGATGGGTGGGGTTCCCAAGGAGGACCTTGGGAACCAGCGGAGTCTAAGAAGAAAAAGGTGATGATTCAAGCCGGAGGGCGGCTACATACCCAAAAACGCCTGCCGTACCAGATCGGACTGCGAAAGCTCCTGTCCTGTACCTTCCAGGACAATGCGGCCCGTCTGCAGGACATATGCCCTGTTGCAGACTTCCAGCGCTTCGAACACGTTTTGTTCCACCAGGAGGACAGTCACTCCTTCGCTCGCGATACGCTCGACGGTGCGGAATATTTCGGTGACGAGCTTCGGCATGACCCCCAGGGAGGGTTCATCGAGCATCAAGAGATCCGGACTGGACATGAGTCCGCGGGCAATGGCCACCTGCTGCTGCTCGCCTCCTGAAAGGGTCCCGGCTCGCTGTCCGGCGCGTTCCTTTACCCAGGGAAACAGGCGCAGCACCGTCTCCATCGTCTCTGCGATCTTTTCCTTGGATTCAACGGTATATGCCCCGAGCATCAGATTATCCTGCACGGAAAGTCGCGGAAAAAGTCGACGCCCTTCCGGAACGAGAGCAATCCTCTTTTTTACGACATTGTAGGCAGGCTGCCCGGAAATCACCTCATCGTTTAAGCGGATTTCCCCCTTCATCGGTTTGAGCAGGCCCAGGATCGTCTTGAGCATAGTCGTTTTGCCGGCACCGTTCGATCCGATCAGGGACACGACTTCGCCTTTTTTGACCTCGAACGAAGCATCCTGAATCGCCAGCAACCCCTTGTAACCCACGGATAAATTATTGACGGACAGCATTGTACCTCTCTCCCAGGTAGGCCCGGATTACCTCGGGGTTTGCCACCACTTCTTTGGGTGTGCCCTCGACGATCTTGCGGCCGGAATTGAGCACGATGACGCGGTCGGAAAGCTCCATGACAGCTTCCATGACGTGCTCCACCACGACTACCGTGATTCCGCTGTCGCGTACCTTGCGGATAAGATCCATCATATCCCGCAGTTCCACCCGGGTGAGCCCTGCCATCGATTCGTCGAGCATGAGCAACTCAGGTTCCATGGCAAGGGCCATGGAGACCTCCAGCCTTTTCTTGTCGGAGATGGAGAGCGCCTGCGCATTGAAATTCCTCTTCCCGATCAGGCCGGTGAAGGCGAGGAACTCTTCGGCTTTGCGGCGCACTTCGGGCACACGGGTATGTCGCAGGAAGCCGCCGGTCATGACGTTTTCGAGGACCGTCATATCGCTTATGACCTGCACGATCTGGAAGGTGCGCACAACGCCGAGTTTGCCGATCGCATGGGGCTTCCTGTTGGAAATGTCCTGCCCCTTGAAGATCACGCGCCCCTTGTCCAGGCGGTGGAAACCGGTGATGCAGCTGAAGAGCGTACTCTTCCCGGCGCCGTTGGGACCGATGATACTCACAATCTCTCCCCCATTCACCTGGAAGGAGACGTCCTCATTGGCCTGCACTCCGCCGAAATATTTGCTGACGCTTTGTACATCCAATAGCAGCGAAGCGATCATTTTTCCCTCCGGATCAGGTTGGATATGGATCCCCATACCCCTTTGGGCTGGTACATGGAGATGACGGTGATCAGGGTACCGTAAACGATCATATCCACGCCGGTCCCCTTATAACCCAGCCATGCCCGGCTGTATTCCGAAAGCGGGATCAGTATGGCCGCACCGACAACCGGCCCCAGCACTGTACCGGCACCGCCGAGCATCGCCACGAGCACGATCTGGACCGAAATCGGCATGATCATAACGCTTTCCGGGTCGATATAGAGGATGTACTGCGCGTAGAAAGTCCCGGCCATCGAAGTGAGAAAAGCGCTGATCATGATCGCATAAAGCCGGTATCGCACCACGCTGACTCCAAGGACCTGGGCGATTTCATGGCTTTCCTTGATTGCCCGGAAATAGTAGCCCATCTTGGATGTGGCTACCCAGTAGCATACGGCCACGGCCAGCAGCAGAAATATCAATATGATGTAGTAATAGGGCAGTTTGGAAGAGTGGAACATAAAATTGCCGAGGGATTCTTTCAGCATCGGGATCGTAAGGCCCTCCGCCGCCCCGACCAGCTTCCAGTTGTTGAAAACGATGCGGATGATTTCGCCGAAAGCGATTGTCGCGATGGCGAAATAATGCCCACGGAGATTCGAGCAAGGATAGCCGATGGCGGCCGCAAGCATGGAGGAAATCACGCCGCCGACCAACAGCCCTATCCAGGGACTTACATTGAAAGTCAGAAGCAGGAACGAGGAGGCATAAGCCCCTATCCCGAAAAACGCCACCTGGCCGAAAGAAAACATCCCCGCATAGCCGCCGATTACGTTCCAGGCCACCCCGCACATGCCGGTCATAAAGGTGAGGATCAACACATGCTGTGCAAATGGGGAGGATACTACCAGGGGCAGCAGGAAGAGCACAACAAGGACGACCCCGCCAACGATCATTTGAATGCCGCTTATGTCGCGCTTCGCCTCGGGTGTCAGCACGACTTCACCTGCGCTTGCCTGTTTACCGGATATATCGTGCATGGTTACCACCCCCTGAGACCTTGCGGCCTGATCCAGACAGTGATCAGGTACATAATAAAGACGATGGCCAGCTTGTAGGCGGGATCGAAAAGATATCCGCCCAGGGTCTGGACCACTCCCACCAGGATACCGGCTATGAAGGCCCCTTCGATGCTGCCGAACCCGCCGAGTGCCACGATACAGAAGCAGATCAGCCCGAAGGACCCTCCTACGAAAGGATAGATGTAATAATGGGTCGCGAGAAGAGCTCCGGCCACGCCCACCAGGGCGGAGCCGATGGCAAAGGATAGCGAATTGATGCGCTCGGTGTTGATGCCCATGATAACGGCAGCCTCACGGTCCATTTCCACAGCCAGAATGGCCTTGCCGGTCCGGGTGCTCTTGAGGAACCAGAAGACCCCCACGGTGGTGAGAACGCTTCCGATCGAACTTACAAACTTGGGAATGCTGAGCTTGACGCCTGAGATATCCCAGGTCCCGGACAGCAGCGTGTGCTCGACCGAACGGAAATTCGGGGTCCAGATAAGGGCCGCGAAGTTCGCGAGGAAAATGCTGACTCCGAACGTCACCACCAGCTGGGCCAGAGCCGGTCCCGTCATAACCTTACTAATGACGAAACGGTAGACGAACATGCCCAGCAGGAACAGCGCCACCGCATTGATCGGTATCGAAAAGAGGGGATCGACACCGGCCATTACGTAGAGCCAGTAGGAAATAAACATGCCGATCATGAGGAATTCGCCGTGCGCAAAGTTGAGCACGTTCATAACCCCCCAGATCAAGGTGAGGCCGATAGCCAACAGCGAGTAGACCAGACCGATGAGCACGCCGTTGACAAGTTGCTGCGCTAATTGATCCATGAGCCAACTCCGAGCTGTGCGCGGCCGGAGGCGAAAACGCCTCCGCCGCGCTCAGGATGCGGGACTGAAGCCCGAGTTATTTACGGTCTTTCCAGGCCGGGAACGGCCAAACCAGGTCACGGCTGGCAGCGTCGAAAGGCCATACGGTGTAGTAGTTCTGATCCAGGATCTGTACCAGCATGGCAAGGGCATGGATGTTCTGGTG
>JAEZHY010000279.1 GCA_023416335.1 Pseudomonadota bacterium
GATAGGTTACTATCACCAGCACGACGGCATTGACGAAAAGAGCTATCATTCCCTTGTTCAATCCATAGGGAACGATGGCAAACATATTGAACAAAAAGACGCTGATGACGCCCGCTATCAAGCCGGATGCAATTCCCCATTTGGTGACCCGCTTCCAGAAAATGATCGAGATAACACCGGGCAGAAACTGAGTGACACCGAAGTATGCCACGTTGATCAACCCGAGGAGCAGATGGGGAAAGAAGAGCGTGAGCATGACGCTAATCGCCAGGAAGAGAGCTATACACAACCGGACCCATATTACGGTCGATTCGGGAGATGCATCAGGTTTTATTATTCCGATTACGTTCCGAGATATGATCCCGCCAATCGAGAGGGCCACGTCCGCCAGCACGAGCATGCATGTCAACGCTCCACCCGCTGCGCAGATGCCTACCACCCAACCCGGCACGTTTTTGATGATCATCCCCATGAAAGCGTCATCGGGGTTCTTGAGGCCGGTAACGGTAACCAGGCAGTAAAAAGCAGCCGTGGTCAGAAATACGTACATTATCATGTATAAAGGCATGATCACCTGGTTGTGCCTTACGATCTTCTCCGACCCGCCTGCGAAGATATACTGAAAAATGAAGGGAAACATGTAGAGACCCACAGACTGGAAAAGAATGGTCGAAATAAGAAAGGTAACGTTCTTGTCAATGGGCTCCGTTACAATGGTAAGATGGTTGGGGAATTTTGCGAAAGCTTCTCTGTAGATTCCCTCCAGGCCGCCCGGCATATGGACCACTGCCACAACACCGCCAATGATGATTGCAAGTACCATCAGACAATCTTTAAGAATAGCTACGTACGCAGAACCTTTGATGCCGGCGAGCCCGACATAGGTAAACGCCACTATGGATGCTACTATGACCGCAAGCGAGTTATTGATTTCCACGCCCAGGTAGCGAATGATTATGCTCAGCCCTGCAAATTGGATTTGAGCCCAGGGAAGGAGGAAAAGAATACTGAAAACGGCTATCATCAGGCCGAGCCATCTGCTTTCAAACCGCCAACCGAAGAAGTCTCCGATCGTTACGGACCCGCTTACCTTGCCCACACGCCAGATACGGGGATTGAGGAGATAGCCGACGGGATAAGCCAATAGAATGTAGCCGATGAACCATATGAGATAACTGGAGCCTTTGGAGTATACGGCACCGGGAACGCCGATCAAAGTTCCGATCCCGTAGATTTCCCCTACGGTCACAAAGAATAGTAAGATTGAGCTGAATCCCCGGCTTGCAACCAGAAGTTCATTGATGTTGTTGACCAGCACTCCACGCCTTGCCAGAATTGCCAGCACTACCGATAGTACTATGATGGAAAGGAATACGAACAGGGCCATGCTTAAACTCCTTTTGCCTGGTCTGAAATTTCGGTCTCGTCATGGTCCTCTCTGTTGGCCGGATCTATTCGGAATCCGATGTACATGGAGAGAGAGGTGAGGGGGACCCAGGCAAACACCCAGAAATAGATAAATGGAAAGCCCAGGATGAACGGCTCTGCCCTGTTGTAAAGCGGAAAGGCCCCTACAATCGCAAGGAACGGAATTACCAAAACCAGTATCACTGTCCAGAACCTGCTTTTCATGTGATCACTCCATCGGTCATACAGAAAAAATTCGACCCCAAACACCCCTTAATGTTCCGGGTCTTACCCCCGCCTGTGCCTGCCCGTTCCGGGCAGGCAAATCTTAGTGAGTTTTCATCGCCTCCTTGTTGTTGTCTGTTTTGAAATTCATGCCTTGAAAACGGTTTGCCCTCCAACAATTGTACGAAGCACTTTTATGTCCTTTATTTTCAAGGGATCGACCTCTAGGGGATTCTCCTCGAGGATAACGAAGTCGGCGAGTTTGCCGTTTTCGATGGACCCTTTGAGTCCCGCCTCGAAATACATCCAGGCAGCATCAATGGTGACTGCTCGCAAAGCTTCCGGAACGCCGATCCTGAGTTCGGGTCCCATTTCCATGCCGCTCGTACTGAGGCGATTGACCGCCGACCAGACGGACATGAGCGGAGATATGGGCGTAACCGGCGGATCGTTGTGAAGGCTGATTTTGAGGCCTCTGTCCAGGGCCGTTCTGCACGCACACATTCTGCGGGCCCTGTCGGGTCCTACAAAGATGTTGTAGTGGCGGTCACCCCAGAAATATGTATGCGTAACGAAGAAGCTGGGGCTCACCCCAAGCTCTTTCATTCGGTCCAACTGGTCTTCACGGGCCAGATGGCAGTGGTTGCAGATGTGGCGCGCATCCTTGCGGGGATGGGCTGCCTGAGCTTCCGCCCACGCCTGGAGGGTATCTTCCGTGGCCTGGTCCCCGATTGTGTGAACGGCGGTTTGCCAGCCTGCCGAATGCAGCTGTTTGACCATTTCGATGAGCTGGGATTTTTCCTTGAACCTGGGATAACCCCGGTAGTGAGGCTTTCCGGGGGGAGTAATATGGTACGGCTGGCTGAGCCATGCAGTGTAGACGTAGATGGAACCGTCCGCCCAGAGCTTGGCAGCGCCGAGAGTGATCATATGGTTGTCGGTTAGGTCCGTACCCGATTTACTGGTGGGGTATCTGCTCATTTCTTCGAGGGTCGATGCGAACGGCCAGATAACTACACGAACGAAAAGGTCCCCCGTGGAAGACGCTTTCTTCAGCAGTTCCAACTCGGGATAGAATGCCCATCCGTTGTTGGCCGTCGTGACCCCTGCGGAGGTATAAATCTCGGAGGCCTTGCGAATGCCCGCCAGTTCCTGGGCTTCGGTTCGCGGAGGAACCTTGTTCTGGACCAGAGTGTATGCCGGCGGGCCTTCCAGAACGCCGGTGAGTTCCCCATTCTCATCCTTGTGAAAGAACCCGCCTTCCGGATTGGGCATACCCCTGTCGATGCCCGCGAGCTTCAGCGCGGCGGTATTTGCAACTCCCAGATGGGCCGAGATATGGACGAGAAAAATCGGGATAGTCGAAGATACCTTGTCAAGATCTTCCCTGGTTGGATGCCGCTTTTCCGCCAGGAGGGAATTGTCATAGCCGCGGGCCGTCAGCCATTCTCCGGGCTTGAGCGTCTTCATTTTTCGTCTCAGAGCCGACAGCAATTCCTCGATATTGTGGATCTCTCCGATAGGAGGAGAAAAGAGACTTACTCCGTAGAGTGCGTCGTTCCCGGCCCATGGAAAATGGCCGTGGCCGTCGATGAACCCGGGCAGCATGGTCCTGCCTTCCAGGTCGATCATTTCAGTATCGTTTCCGGCCAAAGCCAGAATCTCATCTTTTACGCCACAGGCGAGGATCCTGTCGCCTTTCACCGCTACCGCTTCAAGTTTCCGCAACGGGTCGCCAGGGTCCATCGTGATGATTTGTCCGCCGGAGAAGATGACATCGGGAGTAACTCTTCTATCTGCCATGGAATTACCTCTGTGAAGGTTGCAAATAAAGCGCCTCAATCGAGGACAGGTCTCGTATTCTTCCAGGTATCGCGTCCAGGATGGAATGCCCTTTGAATTTCATGAACATTCCCCGGTTATGAGCGTCTCGGAGCAATGCCGAGAGAATTGATACACGATCGGAAAAGGGATTCCGGGTGAAATTCGCGTGAAAAAAAAGTGTCATGCCCTGTTCCATTACAGGAAAATGGACGGGTAAGTTGTTGAAATTCAAAGCTGATCGTCTTGCTGTAAAAAACAGGTTCGGAGAAAAAGATTGAGGGCGCAAATACGTAAACCTTCGGGGCAGAAGGGCGGCAGGAGAGGTTGAGGTTGAAGAACTTTCCCGATCCATTGTGAAGCGCCCTGAGTAGTGGGTGGTGAAATCTGGTATATCAGATTTCGAATTTTGTCAACGAAATAAAAGAGTGTCATTTCGATATGTCACGGTTATCCTAACTGATAAAACAGTGTGATGATATTTCTATTTCAGGACACTGTCCGACCCTGCCTCGATTGTTCCTGTTTACCGTGACGGAATTGCCCGAGTGCGCTCATTTCACTTCAACCAGGATGAACCCGGCAGATGACCCCTATCCAACGAACAGACGGCGGGAAAGCTGTCGCCGGCGTCTATGGGCGCCGTGTAAATACCTTTCAGGGGGGACATGGAAGAGAGGCTGCGCCGACGTCTTTCGTTACAGAAGCTTTTTAGATATTGTCCTGTGATTATTAGAGGAGAGCTGGTGACTATTTACCGCTATGTATAGGTTAAAAGCGAATGATTTCGATTTGGGCGATTCTTATATAAGTATATGAGGAGATAAAAGACATGAAGTGGAATGCAATATTCATCGGAATAGTTACCGGCCTTACGCTTGCGCTCATTTTTGTTTTCACCCTTTCTGCGAGTGCCGGCGGAAGAGAGACATTCAGGGACCGTGACGTCAACGCTGCTGGCGCCATGCGCGTCGACCGGGACCTGTACGCTCTTCACCCTTACGATGTGAACCAGTTTGGCAATGATGAAGCGTACAATTCACTGGACGGTCGCAGTGCGGTTCCGTACCCGTTCCATATAGAGCGCTGAACGAACATACTGGATGCAAACGTCTGAAAGACGGGTTGCCGCGGACGTGGAAAATGATCCCCTCAGTCCCGGCGGTACGGTCAGGAAACCGTGCTTCGACCTAAAGCTACTGAACGGTTCCGGGAGGCACGGTCGTTACCTCGCCGGCTGTTCACCCCGACATGTACTGTCATTGCCCCTGGGAAGCCGGGAATATTGGCAGGAAAGGCTGATATTTTATTCTTAAAAGGTAGAAAACGAAATAAGATTCTATTCGTCGAAGTTAGTCGATAATGGACGGCCCTTATTGTATCCGTTCCCGGAAATATTGCATTTTTCTTTTGATTTAATGAGTCCGGTTGGAATAAAGTATGCCGCAATGCGGGGGGGAAGTATCGCAGTTCATATAAGCGGAACAGTAGATGTGGGCTCGATCTCACGTGCTTTACATTATGCGTACGGTATGCTCGAGTAGGTGCAGTTGCTCAGTTGGGCAATCACCATGCTATTATAGGTCGACTTGTTCCGGGGAGTCTGAATATGGGCTTTCTCGTTACCGGTGGAGCTATGCTCCAGTGCTCTTTCGGGGTGGCTCCATCCACATTGATGGTTCTGCCGTCCAATAAGGTGTCGGTCTCCATGTTCGCGGCAACGATCATGGACAATAAACCGTTCGTTAATGTGATGCCTTTCGGCATGTGCACGAGCATTTCCAATCCGACGGTGGCTGCCGCGACGGCAGCGGCCCTCGGGGTTTTGACGCCGATGCCCTGCATACCTGCCACCGTCTCGCCCTGGGTGGCCGGGAAACCCACCGTATTGATCGGAACGTTTCCGGCACTGACGGATTCCAGCATCCTGATGTGCATGTGGGGTGGAGTGATCAAAATCAACATGGCGGGACAATTTACAGTTCAGCTTTAGTTCGAACAGGCTTTCTCCGATTAGATACCAGAATTGATTTTGTGATATTGGCCGGTACTTCAAGGTTTGCCCCAGCACTTTTGCAGGGTTGGATCCATAGTGCTGCGTGTCTGCCGTAGTGTGCGCCTGGAACTATTATTCCTCGACCTGTAACACGAAGGGAGCACGGCTTTGATCATTGAAAAGTTCAGTTCGAAAGCTCAAGACGCCATTGAAAGGGCTTGCCGCCTGGCAGTCAAAAGAGAGCACCGATGGGTTACTCCGTGGCACCTGATTTATGGGCTGATGGAGCAGGATGGTAGCCAGACAAAACGCTATATTGAGCAGGCAGGTGGAAAGATCGAGGTCCTCGGCGCGAAGCTGGACGGGCAACTGCTGACCCAACCGAAAGCCCTGGCCGACAGCCAGCAGACCCCGATAAACCGGGATCTGGAAAAAGTATTCATCTGCGCCCAGGAGGCCTCGACCGGCCTCGGAGAGAAACACATCGGGATCAACCACGTCCTGCTTGGCATGCTTGAATCGCAGGACCTCGCAGCCCTGTTTTACGAATCCGGGGTTGATAAGGACCGGTTTCCCTCCATTCTCAAAGAGGTTCCCAAAGGAAAGTTCAATACGGGTGAAGGCGAGACGGGGGAATTCGAGTATCTCGCCAAATATACCAGGGACTTGACCGAAAAAGCCCGAAATGGAGAACTGGACCCGGTAATCGGACGTGACGACGAGATCCGGCAGGCCATCCAGATTCTGTGCAGAAGACTGAAGAACAACCCCATTGTAATGGGCGAACCAGGTGTTGGAAAAACCGCCATCGTTGAAGGACTTGCCCAGAGGATCGTTCAGGGCCAGGTGCCCGAAGATCTCAAAAGTTGTTCCGTTCTTGCACTCGACCTCGGGCAGTTGATCGCAGGGGCGAAGTACCGGGGAGAGTTCGAGGAAAGATTCAAGCGGGTCCTCGAGGAGATCACCGGCGCAGGCAACATCATCACATTTATCGACGAAATCCACACCCTTGTCGGAGCCGGGTCCTCGGAAGGGGCAATGGATGCCTCGAACCTTATCAAACCGGCGCTGTCACGCGGCGAAGTCCGCTGCATCGGCGCTACCACAACCGAAGAATATCGAAAGCACATAGAAAAAGACGCGGCCCTGATGCGCCGCTTTCAAACTGTGCTCGTGGAAGAACCTTCCTTTGAGGATTCTCTTTCCATTTTGCGCGGTATAAAGGAGAGATATGAGGTCCATCACGGGGTGAGGATCTCGGATTCGGCCCTCTCCGCTGCCATCAAGCTGTCTTCGCGATATATCACAGACCGGTTTCTCCCGGATAAGGCCATTGACCTCATCGACCAGACCGCGGCTACCACGCGGATCGCTCTCAGTTCGAAGCCCGATGAGCTGGATAAAATAGACCGGCAGATCGTGCAGAGAGAGATCGAGTATCGCTCCCTCAATGGTGGGACCGACAAAGAGGCCGAAGAGCGTCTCGGTGTTCTGGCGTCCGAGTTGGCGGAACTCAAAGAGCGGAGTGCATTCCTGACCGAGAAGTGGGAGAGGAAGAAAAAAGCCCATACGGAAGTCCAGGAGGCGCGAAAGCGACTGGACGAGGCCAGGCGGGAAATGGAGCAGAAAGTACGTGAGGAGGATTTCTCCCGCGTCGCCGAATTGCAGTATAAGGTCATTCCTGCAGCTGAGAAGGTCCTGGCCGATTTCGCGGATGTGGATACCGAAGGCGAGGAACCTGCTCATGCCGTGGTAAATGAGGCCGGAGTCGCGGAAACGGTTTCACGCTGGACTGGTATTCCCGTCTCCAAGATGTTGGGATCGGAGAAAGAAAAACTGCTGGGCCTCGAGGACCACCTTCGAAAGCGCGTGGTGGGCCAGGATGAAGCACTCACAACCGTTTCGAAAGCCGTCCGGCGCGCACGGGCCGGGGTCCAGGACCCCAACCGCCCGATTGCCTCTTTCCTCATGCTTGGGCCCACCGGAACGGGAAAGACCGAACTCGGAAAAACCCTCGCCGAATTCATGTTCGATGACGATCGCAACATCGTTCGCATCGATATGAGCGAATTCATGGAAAAGCATTCCGTGGCACGTCTCACCGGGGCACCTCCGGGCTATGTCGGCTACGAAGAGGGTGGGGTACTGACAAACAAAGTACGCAGAAAGCCTTACAGCGTCATTCTGCTCGATGAGGTCGAAAAAGCGCATCCGGACGTATTCAATTTATTCCTCCAGGTTCTGGACGACGGCCGGCTGACCGACGGCCAAGGCAATACGGTCAATTTCACCAACACGATTATCTTGATGACCTCGAACCTTGGAGCGGAAAAAATCGAACCTTATGAAACGGACGAAGAAAGAAGGGCGATGAACCAGGCCATTATGGAAGCGGTGCGCGGCCATTTTCGCCCGGAATTTCTCAACCGCCTGGACGATATATTGATCTTCAACCAGCTCACCGCAACGGCGATGATACCCATTGTGGAAATCCAGCTCAAACGGCTGCAGGGCCTGGTGGCCGATCGAAACATCCGGATAGACGTTTCTGAAGAGGCCAAAGCCCTGCTTGCGGAAGCCGGGTTCAATCCGCTCTACGGCGCCAGACCGCTCAAGAGGGTAATCCAGACGAGGGTCCAGGACCCCATGGCGGAGGCCTTCTTGGCGGGAAAGATCGGGGAAGGACGGGATGTCGCAATAACCGTCAGGGATGGGAATCTCGATATCAGGGATGCAGAAGAGGTGCCGGAACAAGCGGAAGGTCTGCAGGAAGACAATGCTGAACCGGAGCAGGAACCGCAGGCGCGAGCCTGAGTTCGGCTGGGCCGGGGGGCACCGCCAGGTTGATGCATGGGCGGAAAACTTCGGCAGGGAGGCAGTTTTTCCAGTAGTTTTTCAATATTTCAGCTGAGGAGGGATCCTTCGAAAACCGCCAGGAGGGGCGATTTCGGAGGGTTTGCTGAAGAAGATGAATAGCACCTGCTTGAGGGGGCGGGGAGAGTGGATACTGCCAAAACTGCTGTGACCAATCCTTATGTGGCGGAATACCTGAAGTGGGAGTACTGGCCCTATTATCTGGCGGCCGTTGGCGCTATGGTTCTCCTGCTCGTTGTCGTAATTCTGCTGCTGCGCGGTCGAATATCCCACAAGTTGGGGATCGGAAAGCGCCTGCCGGGTGGTTTGCTGGACAGGCAGGAAAAAATGCCGCAGTCCAGCCTGAAAAAAGTATGGAAGCGGTTCCTGAGAGAAATCCCGCACCAGTTGAGGCGGGCCGCGCATACGGCCGGCTACTATGTTGTATTTGGCGAACTGGGCAGCGGCAAAAGCCTCGTCATCGATAACCATACGGACTGGCGCGGACAGGCAAATCGATTCTACCCAAGCTACACAGTCGATCCGCTCCTCCAGATCTACCTGGGTTCCAAAGAGCTGGTGATGGAAATCCCGTCGCCATTGCTCAACAACACTTCCCGACACGCCAGAAATGCCCTGTTGAAACTTTGGAAACCTCTTTTCGAGAGCAGGGACGTTACCGTCGTTGTGGTGCTGAGCGCCTCTGCCCTGCTGCAGGAGCTTCCCGAGAACATTCGCAGGTTTGCCCAGATGGTGCGGGGGAAAATCAACATTCTTTCGTCCATCCGGAGAAGGCCGGTGAATGTGCATCTGGCCATCAGCCACATGGACCAGGTGGATGGTTATGCCGCTTTCGCGGAGTTCATGGCGGCCGAGGGGCTTCCCCTCAATATCCAGGTGAAGCCCAAAGCAGGTGTTGACGGCATTGCCGCCGGGCTGGCGCCTTTCGAGCCTCTCCTGCCGAAGGTTCTCACCAGCAGGTCCGCGGATGATTACCTGAGGGTCCTTTCCTTCTTCAGGGCCGCGCAGGGAATCTTCAAGGTCGTCTCGTCCTACGCGAAAACACTGCAGAGTCACGATCCCATGTCGCCCGCGCCCTCGATAGGGCGTGTGTACCTGACTTCGCGCCGAGCGGCGGAGGACGCTCCCGGGACAAACCCCTTTGTGCGGGATGTGCCTTCGGAACCGCAAAAAAAGGCCATTCCCAACCTGCGCCATCGACTCGCGGCGGCAATAATTCTCGCGATCGGAATCTCTTATCTGAGTGCCGATTATTATTTCGAGCGCGCTGCCATGAAGGAAGTGGATGAAGTCCTGAATCTGATCAATAACACTCCGCTGCAACAATACGGCGAATACTCGCGCGGGCGCTTGGACCGGGTCATGGCCGATTTGCGGGAGAACATCTGGCTTTACCTTCCCCCTACTTTTCACTTGCAGGCAGAGAAGAACTTGCAGGAGCATTTCATCGCGACCATTCGCAAGCACTACCTGATCCCGAGCTTCAACGGCCTCGCTGCAAAGGAAGATGCACAGGAAGGGGGAATTTATCTTCTTGGCCTTCTCTATGCAACATCCCAGAATCAGCTGGGCAAGCTGGTGCTTGCGAATGCGGAAGAATGGCGCAGGACGTTGAATCTGCCCGTCTCTCTAGTAAACGATTACGTGAGAAGCAACGTGCGGGCCGAAGGCATGCTGGTGGACTGGAGCACACTGCCCGGGCCAAACCGCACAGCTACTACAGCATCTTCCGATAATCTGCTCCCGTGGGTGCTGTTTTTCAAGAAAGTTAAAATGGCATGCGATGAGCCGTCGATAAGCAAGGAGTACCTGCATCAGATTCAAAAGGAGGCTGACGCATTTCGCAGGGAAGTCGACAGGATCTCACGCTATAAGCTGACCAATGAACTCGTCGCTCTTTTAATCCGCGAAACGCCGGTGGCAAAGCAAATCCAGCTGATACAAAAACGCGACGCCACGCTGGAACAGGAATCACTTCGGGATTTCTTCTACAAAATTAAAGAAGAGGATATCGACTATCCCTCGGTTGCAGAAACGGGGCTTGCCCAGTTCCTCGAGAGTCTGAAGGTCACGGCGGAAGTGGCCAGACATGCTGAGGACAAGGAGTACAGATTCACCTTCATGGGTGAGAATTTTGTCTTCACGTCTTCGAGCTGGAGTAATCTGATTCTGCGGAGCCGGCTGACGCTAGCCATGCGTGAGTTTCAGGCGCGAAACAAAAGTTCGAACGGAATGCTTTTTTTCAACAAAACCAGTTCGATCGGGTATCCCGATATTGTCATGAACCCTTCCAATGACGGGCTCCTGTTCTTTCTCGGAAAAGGGAAGGTGGACGGCAAGTTCAGCAAGAACGCCTTCGAGCAGCAAGTTAAACCGGTTCTCAGCCAATTGCCTGAAATAATGAAGGAACTACCGATTGCGGATGTCGAGAAGAATCGATTTACCCAGTTCATTCTCAAAGAAGCTGAAGCATACGCGGACCGATACGTTTCCGCATACCGTTCCTTCTATTCTCAATTTCGCCTGGCGGCGGATTCACTGGGCGGCCTGCGGTACCTCTTGAAGCAGATGCAACTCCCGTCGTCTCCCTTTCAGGAATTCTTCGTCTCCATCAAGGAGAATACGGCTCTGGATGTGGGCGATAGCCCATACATGCGCCAGTTTTCGAAAAAACTCGGCGCGTTCGATTTTATTCGTCGCCTTATGACCGAAAAGGACGGGGTTTTCCCTGAGTTCGCGAAGTATATCGCGCTGGTGCAGCAGCTCGATAACGAACTGGAAGGCAGTGAACCCTTTACTGCTAAGAACAAGGCCGACGACGCCAACGAATTCAAGCGGATTCTGTCTCCTGCGGGCAGAATCAGCCTCGCGATCCAACGTGGTGAAAACGACTCCTATTTGAGTCTGGTCCGGATGTGGCTGAAAAGCGCCGGAATAGATACCGAATGGCAAAGTCCCTTTGTCGACCCGATTTCGATTAGCTACAACATCGGTCGAAGCGATGTGGAAACCTCCCTCGAAAAAGTGTGGTCGGACCTCTTCGCTTATTATGTGAAGCCGCTCTACAATAAATTCCCCTTCCTGCGGCAAACGGAGGTGGAGATCTCTCCGCCGGAACTCGAAAAAACCCTTCATCCTCAAGGCGCCTTCTGGAAAACTTTCAGGGATTACCTGGCCCCTGTTTGCGCAGAGAATTCGGGGTTCTGGACCATGAGGGAGTCGGCCATGGGGGTCTTCCGAATCCCGCCGGATATGCTCGGCGCAGTTAATGAACTGTCGAGGCTGTCGTCGGCACTTTGGAATGACAAGGGTGTTCCTCAGCCCATCGTTTTCCAGATCCTGCCGTCCAAATTGCCGCCCCGAACCGAGCATGCTCCTCTGGCTATTCTTTCTTATCTGCGGTCCGACAAATCTTCAGTCTTTGCATTCAACCAGCAGCCTTCCTGGCAGAGGATCGAAATCGAGTGGTGGAAGCCCCAGACTTCGGCTGTGGGAGTTGAATTCGAAGCATTTCTGGACGCCGGTAAGAGCTACCGGGAGCTGACCATACCCGAAAGATACTGGAGCTTTCACCAGTTGCTCAACAAGGCTGAGGTTATCGACAAGAATTTCTTCGTCTGGCATATAAGCGGGCCGGCGCCCAAAGCTCAGGGTGTGAGAGCGGCCTTTACAATAAAATCAGATCCATGGGCGGTGTTCCGCCTTAACGGTGATGGGCAGGGCAGTTGATGGCAATGAACAGGTTCGTAAAGGCAAGGGGAGCGCAAGCCCTTTCCAAGGTCGGGATCGGCTTTGTCCTGCTGGTCGCGCTCTCGGTCTGTTGTATCGGGTGTTCGAGCAGGCGGCCCCCGCCACCGCAGATGTTGCTGCAGGTGCAGACGGATAAAACCACCAATGACGGCCAACTCTTTTATCTCATCGTCAGGGCCGTAACGGACAAGCAGTTCCTGTCGGAGAGTTATCAGAGCGTGGCAGCCGCTGTTTTCGCCGATCCCCCCGACAAAACCGTTATTGGATCGCACGTGGTTCTCCCCGGGCTCTCCCAAACGTTCCAGGTGATTCAACCGGAAGAAACCCCGGTCGCTTTTTATTTCCTGTTCACGAATCCCGGTGACCAATGGAAAAAGATATTGGATCAGCCCCTGGCTAAAACCTACAACATCAAGATCGGCAACGACCATATCAATATTACTCCTGCACGAAGTTTCTGGAAGCGTATGCTGTGGCCGTTCGGATCCTGACGACCTCCCGGTATGAGGGCGCGAGATGACGGATCGTCTCGATTTGTCGCTTGTTGAAAATGACCTCTCGAAAAAGGCGCAGGACCCTGTCGGGCCGATAATGTGGCTCCGGCAAAGCTATGAACAGCCTGATGACTTTTGGACGGGATTGCTTGCGGCAAACGGTGTCTTTTTCTCTTGGCCGGGCAAGAGCAGCCTTCATCGGAAATACGATTTTTATCACGATATCTTTGCGCGCAACCGGAGCAATCCCGCGCCCGCGTTCCGGTGGTATGACGAAACTAAAGGGTGGCATGAACTTAGTTACGCTCAGCTTGAAGTATTGGTCGGCCGGGAAGCTGCCGGATGGGAAAGTCTAGGTGCCGCTCCCGGCAGCAAAATTTGTATCGTTTCCCGCCTCAACGAGCTGTTCCTGATTGCGCTTCTCGCTGCGCTAAAAATCGGTTTGGTGGTATCCGTCCTCCCTCCGCTCGGTTTTTCCTTTTTGCGAAGGCGAATCGATGCCCTGGCCCCGGGCTTCATCTGGGCCCTGGAGGAACATGCTCCGCTGCTTTCGCAGTATCGCGACATACTGCTTCCCGAGATCGCTGCCGGAAGGGCCCGGGGGGGTGATTCTCGTTCCCATTCCTATACCGGATCCAAGCCCTTTGCACTTTGTTTCGATTCGTCGTCCGAGACCCCCGACGTACCCAGGGAATTGAATGCCGAAACGGCGTACCTGAGTGCGATCCGGGACGGCTGTGTCGCTCTGGGATTGAGGCCGGGGCATACAGTTGCCGCTCCGGGGTTTGGCTTGCTGGAGACCCAGCCCGCGCTTCTTCTGGCGTGTCTGCTCAATGGAGCCACCTACGTCCATATCGAAGAAAGGGACCTTGCCCGAGCCCCCGGACTGCTTGCCGAGCGGCCTTTAAATGCCGTCGGGGTCACGGAAGCGACCAGGGAAACACTGGTCGGCAGCGGTGTGGAAATTGGAAAAAACTGGAATTTCTGGTTCCGCGACCCGGGCGAGTCACGAGAAATCGCGGCGTGGTCCGAATTTGTCGAGGTCGTAAAGCTCCGCGATGCACTTTCGGGAAACCTGCGCTGGAATGCATCTCTCGGCGGATGCATACTCTTTTCGGTGAAGCGCAAAGGCGTGCCCCACGCCAGGGTGCTTCCTGCAGCCGGCGTCCAATGGTCGCTTGCCGATCCGGCCGACATCGAGCGCAATTCTCTGTCGGGCAGCGGATGGTTTACCGTCCGCTTTCCCGGGATGGATGAAGGAATTGTTGCTGGGGGGATGCTCGGAAGGGCCGGGAACGAATGGCTGTTCGTCCGGCCCGTCCTTTCGGGACGCTGTGGAAAATACTACCCTGCCACAGAGATACTGGAATCAATTTCCGGCATTCCGTACGGTTTGTCGTGTTGTGTTGCCGAGGTGCAGGCATCGCAGACTGACGGCTCTTCACTGTTTGGGCTGCTCGTTTTTGCCGGTGGGAAAAGGGTGAGTGAGGCGTCGATCCTGGAGAACATCAGGAAAAAGATCGTGAGGGAAATGGGGAAGGAGTTCCTGCCCGATTTCATGCAGATCCTTGCCTTGCATCCGAGGCGGGGTGAAGGCGGCGGCATGGATCATGCCTGGTGCGCAAGGGAATACTTGTCCGGCGGGCTTTCGCGCCGCGAGAAAGGGGAGGTGTACCGGCGAATTACAGACCTGAGAGACCTGATCCATCTCTCCAGACCTTTCTAATATAAGTTTTTTATCCAATCGGCGCGGGTCGGCAAAAAGAAATCTCAGTATTTTTCATAATTTTCCGATTATGGATTTGAAACAGGCGTTTGAAGGTATTTCGTGTGAAACCAGGCCCTTTCCACCGCACAGCCTGGGTAACCGAGTCTGTTGAAGGGAAATGGAAGGCATGTCCGATCGTGGACTGCTCTGCGAACTGAAAGCACAGAAGGAGTACATTTATGGCAATTCAGGACGAAATACCGAAATCTCGTTTGACCCTGAGATACAAAACTGAGATCAACGGGGTACCCGAAGATATCTCGCTTCCTCTCAGGCTGGCTATTCTCGGCGATTATTCGCACGGCAGTTCGACCGATCGCAAGGTCGATCTCGAAGAAAGGCGGTTTCGCAATCTGGACGGGAAAAACACGGATGCCGTAATGAAAGATATGGGCATTCGCCTGAAATTCGCCGTTCCCAACAAGATCGATCCCGATCGGGAAGAGGACCTGCAGGTGGACGTTCCCATCGAGTCCATGAAGGCTTTTTCTCCGGACCAGGTGGCGAACAACGTCCCGAAGCTCAAGGGAATGCTGATGCTCAAGCGGCTTCTGGAAGAGGTCGTCTCGAACGTGGACAACCGGAAGGAATTCCGACGACTTCTGGGAGAGCTGTTTACCGATCAGGAAGCCTTGGCGAAGATGGTTGAGGAACTCAAAGGTTTCGAGAGTTTCAAGCTGCCTCCCGCCCCTGGAGCCGAACCGAAGACGAAAGCCTAGCCTGCCTGGGCACGCCTGCATAAGGAGGAGATGCGGATATGGCCGAAACAGAACAGACCACAAAGACGGAAGAAAAAGCGGAAACCCTGGATCTCAAGCGGTTTCTTTCGAGTATGCGCCTCAGCACCGAAATTGCCGAACCTGTTCCGATGGTGCAGGAAGGCTTGACGATTATCAAGGAAGACGTGCGGGATGAGGACCGGTTCCTTTCCGGAATGGCCGCATTCCTGCTGAATGTCGATGTGTCCGTCGGACGCTTCGACAAGGGAATCATCCAGGACCTGATAGCACGTATCGACTCGGCAGTAAACGACCAGTTGAACGAGATCATCCACCACGAAGAGTTCAAACAGCTGGAGTCCAACTGGCGTTCCCTGAACGACCTCATTCTCAACACGAACTTCAAAGCCAATGTCATGCTGGATCTTCTGGATGTCAGCAAGGACGAACTGTTCGAAGATTTCGAATCGAATGCCGTCGATATTACCGGAAGTGCGCTGTTCAAGAAGGTCTACATTGCGGAATACGATCAATACGGCGGCAAGCCCTTTGGCGGGATTGTAGGTCTGTACGACTTCCAGCACAATCCGCAGGATGAGTTCTGGCTGAGGACCATGGGCAAGGTTGCGGCTGCCAGCCACGCTCCTTTCATCGGATCGGTTTCTCCGAAGTTTTTCGGATGCGACAGCATAGAGGAACTGGCGGCGATCAAGGACCTCGAAGGCCTGATGAACCATCCGAAATACGGTTCGTGGAACAAGCTCCGAGACTCGGAAGAGGCTGCATACCTGGGGCTGACCCTGCCCAAATATATTGTACGCCTTCCCTACGACCCCGATACCAATCCGGCCGGGAAGCTGCGCTTCAGGGAAGTTGTCCGGGGCGATTCGAACCAGGATTACCTCTGGGGGAGCGCGGCGTCGTTGTTTGCCCAGAACATGGTACGCTCGTTCGTGCAGTCGGGATGGTGCCAGTACCTGCGCGGTCCCAAGGGCGGCGGCCTGGTGAGCGGCCTGCCGGTTCACACTTTCAATGTAAGGGGTGAAGAGGAACTGAAGATACCCGTTGAGATGGCCATTCCGGACTACAGGGAACTGGAGTTCGCAAATGCGGGATTCATCCCTCTTATCTACCGCAAGGGCACGGCAGACGCATGCTTTTTCAGCGCCCAGTCCCTTAAGAAGGCCAAGAAGTTCAAGGACCCCAAGGACAGCGAAAATGCCCAGTTGGTGACCAACCTTGCCTACACCTATTCAATTACCCGGATTGCCCATTATGTGAAATGCATCATGCGGGACAACATCGGGAGCAGCGCCGACGCCGCATATATTCAGCAGGCGCTCGAAAGCTGGATTTTCCAGTTCGTGACGACAGTAGTAAACCCGGACGATCTCACTCTGCGTTACTACCCCTTCAAAGCCGCAACCGTCGAAGTCGTGCCAAGGGAGGGGATGATCGGGTGGTATGACTGCAAGATGAGCATATTGCCCCACATTCAGTTCGAAGGCATGGATGTTGAGTTGAGGTTGGATGCCCGTCTGTAAAAAGGGGACTTCGAAACCCGGGAAATTCCTGTTGCTTTTAACCGCAAGTAAGAAAAAAGGATGATTGGAAATGGCTTCTAACTCCTATAACTGTAGTACCTATCAGGGTTTCAATTTTCAGAAAGATTCTCAGGATCTCGTTGGCCATATCGTCGCCCTGAAGGTTGGGACCAGTCAGCTGTCGGCCGATCTGAGCGTTACCGATCCGACTTCCGCCAACATGGCTACTTACGTCAAGGTGGTAGGCGTTGTTTCCTCCATTTACTGGAACGGCGGCTATGCCGATCCGATTCAGTTCAATTGCCAGGTCAGTACCACCAATAAGAATACCCTGGCTACACTACAGCATCAAAGTATGGCCAATACCGAAATCGAACTGAATTTCAATATTTATGATTACGACCCGGATGCGAAAGTCTACTTCAAGGCTTTCCATACGAACGACGCCGCGGTGAAAGGTCTCATAATGAAAGCCGGCGGCGATCTCCAGATGAATATCAGCATGGATCAGAGCATGGAGGTAGTCAATCCGAAGAACTACACGTTCTTCATGGGAGCAATGCCTCAGCCGCAAAGCCAGGACATCATGATGGCGGTTTCGAACACGGCCAAGTTCGCAAAGAAGTGGGGCGTTGCCGTCGGGTAGTATCCGTCACCCGGTCTGATTGGCTGCTTTCGGAACTGCAGTGTACTTCGAAAACGTTGCACAAAGGGTGGACGGCCATCCGAGTAGGGTGGGCACGGCTTTATCGTGCCCACCAAGCAGCCCCTCGGATCGGGCCTATCGGGAAACGGTGCTCGTCGAAACGGCCGGATGGTGGGCCCCCGAAAAACCGGTGTCCATCCCACACCGCTGCCGTTCCCCTTTAAAGCCGTGTAGGGGCCGTTCCCTTTTAAGAACTCGTGAACCTTCTTCTCGCTTTCGAACGAGATCCCCTGGGTCTATCGGAACAGGTAACCATGATTGACAGACTAGGTCGAGTACAGTGGGAAATGGGGCAGCCGCTTCTGCCCGAGCATCTTGTAGCTCAGGAAGACGCGCTCGCCGCCGAAGCAGCCCTCAGGTTCCGTGCCCGCGGGTTGCCCGATTACGGAGTTGTCAGGCTGCAGTGGAATGAAACCCTTTTGCTCCAGGGCGTGTTTGCTGTCCAGAACATGGTCCTGATCCTGCGGTCGGGCCAGTTGCTGAGCATTCGGGAAAACGCGGTTGTCTCTCCTTTCAACCTGAACACTTCCGGGAGCGTGCGCGTGCCGGTCTACTGTCATTTGCTCGGCCCGGGCGCGAATGCCGATGAACCCGATCAGACTGCGTTCAGTGCAGGGAATGGTTCGAACGGTGCGGTCAGGAAAATCATACTGCAGCTCGTCCTTACCTCCGAGCAGACTCACCGCGAAGCAATCGAGACGATGAAGATCGCCGAGTTCGTCAGGAGCCCGGAGGGCGAATGGAAACTTGCGGCCGACTACGTTCCCCCACTGCTCGAGGTTGGGGCCTCACCATTTCTGTGCCCGGAGCTGGAGGAACTGAACCACATGCTCGATCCCTTTCAGGCCAAACTCTCACAGGAAGTTGCCGTGAGCTACCTGAGCGGGGACAGCATGTTCGGCGCAAAGCAGTGTATGAAGTGGACCTTCCACATGAAGCGTTTCAGCGGCAATCTGCTGGGGCAGGTTCATCTACATCCCTACCATTTGTATGAAGAGCTGAAACGTTTCTACGCGGAAGTCTGTTTCTACCAGGATACAATGCCGCAGTTCATGGCGGACCCCTACGATCATGACCGGCTTGGAGAATGCTTCCAGAGAATCTTTGAGCCGCTTGTGAACGAACTCCGGATGGTCCACCGGAAGTCGCCGTATATTCCCTTCGATTCGAAAGACGGTCTGTTCTCGGTAACCTTGCCCCCCGATCTCCGGGAGGCCAAGGAAGCCTACTTCCTCGTACAGAAGCCCCACGTGAATGTGAACGCCGCGCTGGAAGGCTTCAAGATGGCCGGCCTGCCACGGCTTCCCGTCGTTCACAAGCTTGCCCTGCAGGGAGTTCCCCTGAAACGGGTAAACAGGCCGCCTTTCCAGCACAGGTTCGGTCCCGAGGTGGACTTCTATCTCATTGTCGAGGGAGACGAGTGGGACCAGGCTCTGCGGGATCTTTCGTTAGGCTTTTACGGATCCGCCTCACTCCAGGATCTGAGGTTCTACCTCTATTGGCGCATGAATTGACGGACCTCCGCGACCCAATACTGAAAGGCCCCGCGGAGACGGGAATCCGGATGACCAGCGAGGATCGGCAGTGGCTTTTTTTGGAAAATTCGTGCGCCGCACTGGGTTGCGGAACGAAAATGAAGAGTTGAACGGCATCGTTTCCAACCTCAACAATATCCTGAATACCAGGAAGGGGTACGGGTCCATCCTGCGGGATTTCGGCATCCGGGACATGAATGAGTTCATATCCCGCGAGCATATCGCTCTGGCCGTCATTGAAGAGGTCAAGGCTAATATCGAGAAGTACGAACCCAGGGTCGAACTTGTTTCCATAACCAGGGTGGATGACGACAATCCGCTGCGATTGTCTTTCCAGATCGAGTGCAGGCTGCGAGAGACCCAGCAGTCGCTGCACATGGTGTTCGATACGGTTTACAGCAGCGTGGACCTTGGCTCCAATGGGTCTTAAGTCCGGCCGAAACAACGGAGGGTGGAGATAGTCATGTTTGTCGATTCACTCGACGCGAGCCTGAAGCTAACCATCTCCGGCACAGCGTTCACTATCCCCGGCGGCAACATCAAGGGATTTCACGCGAGGATCCACCCCTATGGTTTTACGTGCCGGGTGAGTTTTGTCGTTTCCTCGGAGAAGGAAACGGACAGTCTGCTGGCAAACTTTTCGAAACTCGACCTGATTCAGGCCGACCTGCAGCTTACTCCTCATTGGCCGCCGGAGAACTCGCAGCTCAAGCCGCTCAAACTCAGCGGGCTCGTGACCGGGAAGGAAATCCTCCTCGAGCGCACGGTCGAACACGCCACCCTGCAGGGGAATCCAATTCTCTACCGGCTCTACCAGGTTGAATTCGCAGACCCCGCCCAGGTTATCTGGAGCCAGCACCATCCGTTCGATCTGTTTGTCGGCAAGAGCATGAAGGACGTCATCGATGCGCACAAGGGCGACAAGATCAGCTTGACCTACAACTGGAGCGTACTGGAGACAACGCACCCGGTCACCACCGTGCCGCTGGGAATTGAGACGGGCAACGGCAGCTTCTATGACTTCATCATGTGGTACGTTTTCTCCCAGGATGGGGTCTGGTCGTACAGCACTCAGGATAATACTTACAGCCTGCTGCAAACTAAAAGCGCCGAGGGTACGGCTGTAGCTGTGGATGCGCTTGATATCGAAAGCAGCAGCATAAAATTCCCCGAAACGATTCGCTATAATGCCAAGCTTTTGAACGCCTATTCGGAAAATCCCCAGTCGGTTGATATCACTCAAGATCAGGCAGCTACGGGCATCAGGCGGGACTATATGGGCCGCTATCCCGTGGCCCAGGATTTTCAGAACCGCCAGACCCTGGAGACATCGAGGCTCAGGACGAGGAGCCACGAAGTGCACCTCGCCTTCCGCCGGTTTCCCACAATCGACTTTTACCCCGGTTGCTTCGTGAAACTGGAGGGCGGTCTCTGGAGCACGAATATTTTCGCCCACGGCAATACCTACCGGGTACGGGATATCATACTCGACGGAGAACCCGAGACCCCCGAACTCACTGCAGACCACAACCTGGCATTTTCGAATTTCAGCATGAACATGGAAGCGCAGCTGGAACTCCAGGCAGAGAAGTATGTCAGCCTTCCTCCCTTCGTCACGCCATCTTTTCCGATCTTTGTGGAAGGCAAGGTGGTAAGCGAACAGGGTGACCAGAAGGCCGAAACATTCCAGATATACCAGGACAGCAACACGCAGCAGGATCAGTACAAGGTCTCGATTCCCCTGTGGTCCAATCAGCAGGTTGTCGCAGCTTTCGAACCGGTCTTCCTGCCGGGACACTTCTTCTTTCCGGCCTACAAAAATGAGCGGGTCCTTGTCCGACTTATGTTCAACAGCGCGGCGATCGACAGATTTCTCGACTGGCGGGCTAACGCCAGGCTTACCATGGACTCCCAGGGCAACAGGATCCTGATGGGCCAGACCGCCACGAGTCAAACAACCGTGAGTCACTCGTATGTGGATTCCAAACCGGTTCTAAGCGTCGAGCGCACCTCCGCCAAGGATCTGCAGGTCATAAAACTCGCAGAGGGAAGCCTGTTGCTGCAAACATCACAGGACGAGTCCTCCTCCCAGGGATAGCCAAAATCGAGAAGGGATGATCGGGCATGGCGACTTTGACCTGCAGCATAGAATTGAACAAAACGAACGGTATCACGATTACCGTTACAAATAAGGAAGCCAACATCACGCAAACAGTGGTGATGAACGGGACTTCCATTGAAACCACCTGCAAGGGGCAGCAAAACACCAGCACCATAACGCAGTTGCAGGACAGTATAACGATCAAGTGCAAGGACTTTTCTCTGCAGGCAGAGACCATCACCTGCAAATCAACGAAAGATACCCTGCACCAGAGCGATCAGAAAGTAGACATCAAGAGCACTCAGGATATGACGTTGAATTCGAGTGCAAAGCTCACGGCACAGGCGACGTCCGATGCGACCCTGAAAGGACAGAACGTGACTGCATCGGCAACCGGCGCGGCGAAGGTCGAGGGCATGAATCTTAGCCTGAGCGGGACTCAGAAGGCCGAGATGTCCGGAGCGCAACTCTCCCTGTCGGGGTCCGCGCAAGCAGAGATGTCCGGCGCGATGACCAAAGTTTCGGCCACTGGTACCATGAACGTCGAGGGACAATTAACGACGGTGAAGGGAAGCATAACCAACGTCCAGGGCAGTATGGTCAAACTGGGCTGATATGGAAGGATTTGCTGAAGTGATTTTGGAGGCTATTACCGGGCAATGAGGCTTGACGAAGATCTCTATAAAGAATTCCTCGAGGAGATGAATGCGCTTGAGAGCTTTCGGATGAGCTATGCTTCCGCATTCCCTCACGCTCCCCTGGAGAGAGATGATCCAGACGTGAAGAGGCTGGTAGAGGCGATGGCTTTCTTTTCGGCCAGGACCCGGATAGCGGCCCTGTCGAGCGTGCTTTCCGTGCAGCGCCGTGTTTTCCAGCAGTTCTTTCCGTTTCTTCTTTCTCCCGTGCCCACAATGAACACGCTTCAGGCGCGACCGACGGGACAGTTCATCGAACCGGTGTTCTTTCCGTCGGGATCTCAGATGTCCGCTACGGTTCCAGGGGAAGGCACAGCTATTTTCAGGACCATGCAAGACCTGCGAATCCTGCCGATCAAGCTTACCTCTGCGAAAATGCTGCTTCTGCCCGATAAGGGATTCCGGTTCCTGCTTCGGCTGGATGCTCCGTTTCCGCGTAACGACGATATAGGTATGCTTTCTTTTTTTATAAGCCACCTTAACGACTATCAGGCCTCGTTGAAGGTGCTCCATTCCCTTCAGGTGCACCTGAGGGCGGCTTCGGTGATGTTTAACGGGGATGCTGACGAGTTCAGCCGAGGGATCGCCTGTAGAACTTCTTTCGGCGCTCCTCCCATCGCTGAGACGGACACTGATGGATCCGTTCATCCGCTTCTCGCCGAACGGTGGTTCTTCCATTTTCCCCAGCAGGAACTCTATATTAATTTCGATGTTCCCGATCCTCCCCGCAACTGGAAGTACTTTACCCTTTGTCTGGATCTGGACTCGCAATGGCCGCGCGATATGGTCCTCAATGAGGATATTTTCAACCTCTTCGCCGTTCCCGTGGCAAACTTGAAACGCGCATTCGCTGATCCCATCATTTACGACGGGACAGTGGAACGACACCCGATTCGCCATCCGCACCCGGAGCAACGATTCGAACTCCACTCGGTGCTTGGCGTCTATGAGGTCAAAGACCGGCGAAATATGGTTCCTCTGAAGGCCGGCGTAATTTCAGGGGGCAGCGGATCGTACGAGATCGACCGAAATGCTGCTGGTGACAGGAAGGTTACGTGGCTCGTTCCACATTTCCCTGAAGCCTTTGATGCTCCCAAAACTCTTGTTATCGATGCACTGTGGTTTCAGCCCTGGTATTCGGATCTGCCGGCCCAGAGCCGCCGGGTGCAACCGTACGATCGGGTGCTCACGGGAGTAAACTGGGACTGGCTCGGGTCACCGAGGGTCCATGCAGCAAATCCTTTGTTGAAACAAACTCATGGGTTCACGCACCTGTTCACTCTGGCGAAGAAATCGGTCCTGAATGTGGACGATATCGGCGATCTGCTGCGTGCGCTCGGCACCTTCCGAACCGGGGAATTTCAAAACATACTGCCTCTCATGTCCGGAGGCAGGGTGGAGAGCGTGCCGCGGCAGCAAGCGCGGAACGGAGGGCTGATGAGGCATATTTATCACCTCCGCTTCAAATACTTCGATCCGGTGATGCGTCCCCTGGTTGAAGTTTTCGTCCGCCATGTCGAGCGGGTCCTGGACGCGTGGGTCTCGGATGCAACAGTAGAGGCACGGCTTGAGACCGCAGAGGAACAGACCGAGCCGGAAGGAGCGATATGAAGAACGTCCTGTGGGAAATAGTGCATGATATCTTCGGCAAACTGGATGAGCTGTTCGGTCGCAACAGGGGGCCTTGTAAACCGGAGCCTTCCGATTCCTCGCTGGATGATGCCGAGGTCGGGGTGGCCAATCCTGTTCCCACGGATTGCACACCGCAATATGACGATCTCCTCCACGCACGTTCCGAGCTGCGCAAGGAACTTGGTACGGTCCGGGCAATGCTTGGCGATCTTTTGAACGAACGGGATGCTTACCTGGTTCTGTTTGCAATCACCGCCCATTTCGATGAACTCGTCCAAACCCGGTTTCTCAAAGGAGACGAACTGTCCTGGCCGACTTTACAGAAAGAACTCTTCCAGGTGGATGACGCAGGGGAAATCTTCTACGAAACACTGGACGACATCCTGATGAAACCCCAGGCCCTGCCGTTCGTTCTGGAAGTCTATTACTTCTGCCTCAATGACGGATTCAAAGGCAGATACGACCGGAATCCGGGAAAGATCGAAGAATACAAACAGCGTCTGCGCCAAAGGATACCGTTTGAGACACCGGAACAGGCGCAGTGTACAGAGACGGAACCTGTGATGATCGAGACGAAAAGATCGCCTGCTTTCTATTATATTTCGGCCGGAGCTGTATTGCTGGCTGTCTATTTGACTTTGATGGCGGCGGGCGCTTTCTGGAGTCCCCTTAAGGATTTCTGATAAATGGACAAGCGGTTGCAGGAAATCTTTTCGGTTGAAAGACTGCGACGTACCTGGGACGGAGTGCCGGATTCCGGACAGCCGCGCGGACACGGGGACCCCGAAGCGACTGCGAACAGGCCCGATGCCGGCCTCCCGGCGGTTGCGGAAGGATGCTGTCAGAGGCTGCGGGCAACTATCGAGCGCTGCTTTCCGCCTGAATGTGCGGCGGCAGTGGAACCGCTTCTCCTGGAACTCGAGCAGCTTCTGCATCGGCGCTTCCCGACAGAAGCGCCCGCCGGGATGCCGAGATCGGAAATCGCCAAGTTTACCATGGCCGTGGATTTACACCTGAACCAAATAGAGGATCTTCTGGAAGCCTTTGAGGTGGGCCTGGGCGGTTCACCAGCAAAACATCGCAAGACGGAACCGCCGAGGGCCTGAGATGAATTCGCTGAAGACAAGAATCTCAAAGGAAATCCATCGATTCGACATAGTATCGCTGCTGTATATTCTTTACAAGATGGGCTATTCGCAGGAACAGATCTTCTTCGTAAGCCAATACGACCTCAGTTCGCAGTCGTCTCTTCTGAGAAATATCGAGTTTCGCGATAAACCGCAACCGCGGGTGATTGTTTTTGTCAATATCGGGCTGCTGAGCGTGCAGACTCCGCTTCCAAGTTACTTCTTCCATAAGCTGGACCAGGGCTTCATGGATGCCGACGCCTTTGGCCAGTTCCTTGCTTTTTTCGATCAACGTTTGCTCCGGGAATATATTCTGGCCATATACCCCGAGATCAACCCCGATATCATCCCGGATTGGGAACTGGCCAAGAAACGATTTGTCGGCATGCTTAACCTCCGATCCTGCGCCACTCTGCATTGGCTGTTCACCACCGTATTCCCGGAACTCTGCGTGCAGGTGGAAAAGGGCATTCTCAGCCGCAGCGTAACAACCCGTGACATAGTATTGGGCAAGTCCCTTCTCGATGGGAATTCCATATTCGGCAACAAAGTCAGTACTCCGGTACATGGATTGAGGGTCGCACTGACAAGCAATGAAGAAAGAACCTGCACTGGTGTGCCGTGGCCCCGTGAGATCGGCGAGCGAATGGAGTCGATGATCTTTCCATTGCTCAAGAGCGTCGGAATAGATCTGGAAGTGTTTCTCATCATCAGATCGCAGAAGAGTTGGGCCAAGCTGAACATCGAGAGCTATCTCGGCTACGACAGAATCAAGGGCGGCAAAGCGCAGCAGCGCCGGATTCCAATATTTTCGGGTTACCTGGTTGAATGAATACGGCATGGGCAAAATGCCCGCGTCAGCACTGTACCCATACAGAGCGTCCGGCGAGGACAAGGCTGAGGACAAAGACATGAAATGTCGGGGATGCGATAGAGAGCTGGTTGATGGCGAAGACTACAGGATGGTGGCCGAGTGGCCGTTCTGTCCATCCTGTTTCGAGGATCTGATGAAGGGGTCCCTAAAACCCGCAGGGCCGCAAATCGCCGAGCAGACGGAACCTACCCCTGCAGCCGTCGAACCCGGTCCTGCACCGGTTCTTTGCAGTGTGTGCAAACGGCAGTTGAAACCCGAAGAGGGCAGGAAGCTGGGAATCTGGAATTTTTGTCTGGAGTGCTATGGCGAATTGGAAAGCCTTGCATTCGGAGGAGAAGAGTCTGAGGAAGAAGATGCCGGGAAAGAGGTCCCCGAGGAGGGACAGCCTGGTGGGATTTTGGGCGCGACCGTCGAACTATCGAAATATGTAAGCTGCAAAAATTGCGGAAGGCGTATACCTCTTGGCGGCAGCAGGACCGTGGAGGGCGAACCGTACTGCCCGGACTGTTACTATGCCCTGGTCGAAACAGAGGAAAAAGAAACGGCGACACCGGTTCCCCCTTCGCCCGAAAAAACGGACCAGTCGGACAATGTTCTGCCCGAAAATGCCGGGTACCGTTGCGCCTGTTGCGATCGCCCGCTGCATCGGGAGTCGTCCCGGGAGGTGGAGGGCTTTGTTCTCTGCGGAGCATGCCGGGAAACCGACCTGGATCTGGCATTGCGCATTGCCCGCGAGCGTCATCGCAGGCTTCTTGCCGGCCTCAGTGCGGGGCTGGAGGATCGTTAACGGGGATCGAAGCAAGTGGAGAGTGGATGAACTTGCGGAATGCCGTTTTTGTCATGGTAATCGCTTTGCTGACAGCCGGATGTGGGGGAGGATCGAAGAAAATTCCGCTCACCCCGCTGGCAATGACGTTGGACGTCCGCTCGGATCCCGCTGTAAACAATGGCGAGGTCTTCTGGATGGTTGTCAAGGAAGTCGATGAGAACGAGTTTTCCTACGATTCCTATGATGCGATGGCGGCAATTGTAGCTTCCGATACCTGGGGGCCGGACGTACTGACGGTTTGCTCCATTGTGCCGGGCCGCGAGCGCCGGCTGACTATCAACCAGCCTACCTACAGGTCTGCAGGATTTTACTTCCTGTTCTCAAACCCCCAGGAATACTGGAAGGTGTTGACGCACCAGCCGATAGGCAAACACGCGGTATTACATATCGACCAGTACAAAGCCTGGGTTACATCGACCAACAGCACGTTCTAGCCGGTTCCGGCAGCACGCGGCTTGATTCCGCCCTGCCTAGGACTCTATGAACCCCTTCATATCGACTTTATAGAATTCCTTCAGGGCCTGCCATTCGGCCGTCTCCTTCTGCTCTTCGAAAGAGTACAATTCCTGGAAGTTGACGGCCTTCAAATACGCATATCTTGCGAAAAACTTCGGAAAATAGAGCATGGGATCGAAGGATGCGATAATCTGGCCGATTTCGTCGGCAACCAGGGCCGCCCGGGGAAATTTCTCTTCGGCGATCAAGCGTTCGAAAGCTTCCATTTTTTCCAGGAGTGCTTTGAGAAGATACGATCCCTCGACGACAAGGCCGTCCTCTAATGCGGAAAATTCGGAGGACGGCTGGAACTGAGGGCTCGCTTCAGTCCGGAGGGAACGGGTCTCGACTTCTGCGGCAACTTCTTCCATTTCTTCCCGGCTCGGCTCGGGTTCGGCCTCTATCTCTGCCTCCGGTTCAGGTGCCGCTTCATCTTTATATACAATCTGCTGGAAAGACTGCATCCATTGGGTCAGCTTGGATAATACGTCGATCAGCGGGGCGGAGGCGTCTTCAAGTGTCGCAGTCAATGCCCGTCGTAATCCGTCGGCCGCATCGAGAGCTTCGCCGACTTCATCGCTCGTTACCCTGGATGCCCACTGCTCCCACAACTCGCTCTTGGCGTTCTCTTCATACTGCAGCTTCTTCAAAAGCTGATTAAAGATCCATCGCAGGGTCGTCTGTGCATGCTTCTCACGCTTTGGGGCAGGGCCGATGGCGGGCCAGTTGTCGCGCAGCAATCCGGCCAGGCAGTCGAAGATCTCCTTGAGACTCCCCGGTCCTCGCTCGAGAAATACCCCATAGGCCAGGAATCCAATCATCCTGATGTCATAAATGCCTTCTGCCAGAACGGATTCCGCCAAAGCGGCAGCTTCCGGGTACTGGGCCTGCTGGATCAGCGTGCTCGCCTCTTCGAGGCGCAGGTCGGTTGTCTCCAGTCCCGGATTTTCAACTACCGGCAAAGGCTGCATCAAAGAATTCAGATCCATCGCCCACTCCTGTCCAGCATCATGTGATTGGAAGAACAGTGAAATCCACGGGAATGAAATCGGAAGGAAATTGCTGCATTTCATCCCGAACCGGACGGCCCCCGCCGCCTCGCTTTTTCTTGCCGAAAATTATTCAGGCGAGAACATATGTCGAAATAACGCGCGCGATGATAGCAAGAAGACTGTTGCACGTCTATTCACAAATATGCCGAGGACCTGATCATGAAGTGAGCCGATAGTTGTATATCCTGAGAGAACCGGGAGCATCACAGCCGCAACCAAAGTGCAAAGACAAAGACTTTTCCAACCACGAAATACACGAAAAGCACGAAAAAAAACAACACCATAGCCTTAATAATGCCGGGACTGCGGTAGGGTGGGGGAGCGTAGCGCGGTGGCTTTATCGAGCCACCATCCGGCCATCGCGATTTGGGATGAGCCAGAGGTACGAAATCCACGAAAGTGTCTTTCGGGTCCGCGGATCAATGAACGACAAATCATTTCACGGGAAATTCAAGAAAAACACTCAAGATCCCGATTTATTGTTTTTGTACATCATCACAGGGTGTGCTGGACCGGCCTGTTTGGAATGGGACCACTGGTCTGTCTGCACCCGGCAGGTAAAGAATGGACATGCTGGAGTCTCAATCTGTTGCAATTATTTAGAAATTACCTGGAGACAGGTTCCGGGTCCGTTAGCTTGTCGGGTTCGCCCACCCTTACGTTGGTGGCGGGTTGGTTATGCTCACTTTCCGTCAATTTCGAGCGCATATGTTTCGCATGTCGTTTCACTCCGGGTCTTGCTGCAGTCGGATGCCTCACATTTCCAAGTTCGCTCTTTTTTCTGGAAGTTGTTCTCGTATGGCGGAGAGATAGATGAAAGAAGAAATTCTCAAACGAGCAAAAGAGATTGTTAAGAGCATCGATATCCCCCCACAACCCAGAGTTGTCCTTGAACTCTACAAGATTTTCAAAGAGCCCGATCCCGACGTAAGCAGGATCGTAAAGCTTGTGAGCGACGACCTTGCTCTAACCGCAAAACTGATAAAGCTGGCCAATTCACCCTTTTGGGGCGGAGGACGGAAAATAGATTCGATCAGGCAGGCGTTCATGATTCTGGGAACGAAGAACTTCTACAGCCTTGTCCTGACTTCAGCACTGCGTGATGCCCTGGCCGGTCAGTGTACCAATAGAGGTTTGTTCGACGGATTTTGGAGTCACTGCCTGCAGATCGCCAGGGTGACCGAACTGATTGCTTTGAACTCTTCAGCCGTCACGTCGATGGTTCCCCGCAATCTAGCGTATATGGCCGGCCTGTTTCACGACTGTTCCATGCCTCTGCTGATGAAAAGATATCCCGAATACATTTCCATGTTCAACTCTGTTCTGTGCAACGAATCTGTGAGCATCGAGATGGAGGAATCCAGTTTCGGCACCAATCATGCCTTGATCAGCTATTTTGTGTCGAAATCCTGGCAATTGCCCCTCCCTGTATGCTACGCAATTTTGAATCACCATGAAGAGGAACCGGACGACTCGTGTGAGTTGGTCGCGAGGAAGATCTGGGCCCTGTTGATTTTGAGTGAGTATCTGAGCCCCGGCGAGGAGAGCATAGCAGAGGAAGAGATAAACGATGACGATCTGGAAAGATCGCTCGGCAGAGCTATGAACGAACTCTATTTGAGCGCCAATCAGGTAGTCAGTCTCAGGCGGGAAGTGCAAAACATCTTATCATGGAACTGAGGTTCGATATTTTGTTCTTTCCGTTGGTTTTATCGTTGGCCACCTGTCAACGTGGGCAGCGCTTTGCCTTTGCCCCCACCCGGTCTGCGTCACCGGACCTTATGCTCGAAAATCACGCAAGAAGCTGGGATATGACAACGAATTTTATGTATCCATGATTCTGGGAAGCTGCAATGTGTGGTTTGCTGATGTCTGGAACAGGAGTTTAAGGATTAGCCGGACAAAAGGCTTATTTCACCAGTCATTCCAGCCAAGACTAAAACCGCGGAAACATCATGGACTTGGATCGGTCCGTTTTTCTGTGGGGTTCCGGTACACGATATTCTGAATAGTGCGATGGCTGGAGCCGGTGTTGCTGGTATTCTTGGCTGCGCAGAAATCATCTTCTCACGATACAAATTGGCCCCCAGTCTGATTCGGCCCGCGCACAATGCCGTTTTCCGGCATTCATTTCGCAGTCGTTTTTGTTATCTCCGTCCCGGCGTGAGATGACTTCCGGGACCAGCGGAATCACTTCCCGGCGTTCGGGATGAACGATTGCGGCCTGCTGCATCTGGAGGTGGTAGGTTGTCTTACCGGTCTGGGACTTTTTTTGAAGGCAGAAAGGCGAATGCAGTTTGCCGAATCCGCTGGCGATCTCAAGAGCACCTATCCCAAAGAGTCAAGAGC
>JAEZHY010000298.1 GCA_023416335.1 Pseudomonadota bacterium
CCACACCCCCTGCGCCGCTCTGCGGCTTACTTGGCGCTTGCTGTGGCGCCCCGCAAAGGCACCGGGGCAGACACAGCAAGCGCCGAGCGATCGGCCCAAGAGGGCCGAAATCTGGTGCAAGTGCCCGCTCGGGGGGTAACCTCTTCCACCTCGGCAGGGAATTAAATATCAACTTGAAAGCAACTTACATTAGAGGCCTACCGGCTCAACGGGGCTGCCTGTCCGAGCGACCGGGCGAAGAAATCCGTCATATCTGCCGCAGCAACCCTCTGCCGGATTTTCTCTACATCCGTTGTGTATAAATCCTTTTCCTTCATGCGCTCGAAAAAGACCGATCCCGAAAAAGTGTACTTCCTGGCCAGGCCTTCTTCCGTCTGCATTTCTTCCCTGACGAAGGCGATTGCCTCACCGCATGCAAGGCTCCGCGGTATCTCGACCGGATCCAGGCCCAGGGCATGCCGGGCAGCGTTGTGCCCCGCGAGGGTGCCGGTCACGATGGCTTCGGTGTGTCCAACTAGCAGGCCGGCTTTTTCTCCGCCGCAGAAGACATTCCGCAGACCTTTGACCTTGAGGCCGTCGTCTCTTGGCAGCATGCCCAGGTAGCGGATCGAGTTGCCGATTCCGCCCGCATAGGGGTCCTCGAACCTGGCGTTTTCGAATCCGGGGACCTGCCGCAGAATGTCGAGCGGGTAATAGGACGTCATGAGCTTGGCATGTCCCGTATCGAGGAGCACGATGTTTTCGGCGAATTCCTTGAGTGCGTATTGCTGGCACGCCTTTTGTCCCAGGGACTTGAGGCTCTTTTGCAGGTGGGCGGGCACAGGAATCACGCAAACACCGTTTGCGTCCAGTTGTTCCCTGATATTCGGCGCAAGCGAATCCTTGTGTAGCTTGCAGGAACCGCTCATGGCGCCAAAGGTGCCGTCCGGTTTCCGGCCGATCATTTCCTCGATTCCGGCTTTTCCGGCGATGCTGATTCGGGATCCGAAAGTCGGGCATCGGTAGATGCACATGGCGCAGCCGTTGCCGTGCCTGGAGCAATTAGACATGGGGCCGGCCGTGCCGGATCCGTCGACGAACGCATCTCCTTCGGCTGTTATCGTCCCGCCGTGCAGTTCGTTTGCGACTACTTTTACTATCACGTCGTCCTGTAGCTCGATATTCTGAACGCGCGCTTTCAAATGAATCGTAACGCCGGCATCGAGGAGTGCCCTGCGGACGGACGGCTCGATAGTCGAAACGTCATAAAGATTTGCATGCTTATGACCGGGAAAATCGATGTTCTTGTGGCGGGCGTTTTTGTCTGCGATCTCGAAAAGATCGCCTCCGCCCATCGCGATCATCTCCTCGGTGGCGGTAAAGCGTCCGTTATTTCGCATTATTCCGCCAACGAGGCCAGTTCCCAGGAGCATGTCGGTCCGTTCGAATACTTCCACGCCACAGCCGGTTTTCCTCGCTGCCAGGGCTGCCGCGCAACCGGCCCAGCCGCCACCCACGATCACTACGTTTTTTCCCATTTTCTTCCTTGCTTTCTCAAGTGATGCGGCGTTGCGTCGCTCGTTTCTCTGCAGTTTCCTACTCGGTAAAGGTACAGGCCATTTCCATCTGCTTCACCTTGAGTACTTCCTCCTGGAGGATGCCCCAGATTTGCTGAAATAACTGATGATACTGCGGACTGCCCCAGATGGATGAAATATCTCTTGGCCGGGGGAGGACGTTATCAACGATGCATTTGATTCTTCCGGGGTGGGCGGTCATGACCAGGATGCGGTCACCAAGGCAGAGGGCCTCGTCGATGCTGTGCGTGATGAAAACGGCGGTCTTCCTGGTTGCCTCCCAGATCCTGAGCAGTTCTTGCTGGAGCAGGATTCGGTTTTGCTCGTCCAGCGCTCCGAAGGGCTCATCCATCAGCAGGATTTCCGGGTCGTTGGCAAAAGCGCGCGCAACGCTGACCCGTTGCTTCATGCCTCCCGAAAGCTGGTGCGGATAGCAGTCGGCAAACCTTGTGAGGCCGATCATGCTGATGTAATGAGCGGCTATCTCGTAGCGCTCCTTTTTTGGGATGCCGCGCAGCCGCAGGCCGTAAGCCACGTTGTCGCGCACCGTCATCCATGGAAATACGGACTGTTCCTGAAAGACCATGGAGTTGACCGGGCGGTTCTTTTGCGTGACCGATACAGTTGTCTCTCCTTCGGAGGCTTTCTCCAGCCCGGCGAGAATTCTCAGCAAAGTCGTTTTGCCGCAGCCGCTGGGGCCGACGATGCAGAGGAACTCCGCGGCGCCTACCATGAAATTGATATCCTGAAGGGCATAGACCGGACCTGTTCGCGAGGGGAAGGTCTTGCTCAGGTTCTTAACCGTAATGCTTGCAGTGTTCGAGTCCATTACTTCACCTTAGTCCCGGCGCTTCCACGGAACGATCCGGTGCTCCGCTACATCGAGGACGATTGAAAAGAGGTAGCCCAGCACGGAAAGAATCATCAGGGCAACGAACATCTGTTCGATTGCGAACATGTCGTATGCGCGCCATATCATCCAGCCCACACCGGCCTTCGCGGCGGACATCTCGGCGGCCACTACCAGGATGAGCGCCATGCCCATTCCGAGTTTGAGTCCGGTGAAGATCATGGGAAGGGCGCCGGGAAGAGCGACCGTGAGGTAGAAATCCTTCCGGCTTGCCCCGAAGTTCCTGGCAACGTCCAGGTAGATCTTTTCGATATGCAGCACGCCCGCCATGGAGTTGATCACCACGAGGTAGAACACGCCTATCGCTATCGTGAATACCTTGGACGTTTCCCCCAGGCCGAAGATGAGCAGTATCAGTGGCATAATGGCCAGTTTGGGTATGGGGTAGGTGGCCTGGATCATCGGCTCAATTGCGGACCGTACCAGTGGGGAGAGCCCCATGCTCACCCCAATCAGGATCCCGGGAATTCCTCCGGCAACGAACCCGAGCAGGACTCTTTCGACGCTGACCAGGGTGTTGTAGAGAAGCTCCCCCGAGAGAACCAGGGGCATGAGGGACTTGAGGATCAGCATCGGACTGGACAGGACCCGGGTGTCCACGACTCCCGCCCGTGCGAGCAACTCCCAGACCACCAGCAGCGAAAGCGGCGAAAGTACCGAGAGGGTGTTCGTTATGTACTTACTGTTCACGTGCAAACTCATGTTCGTTCCCTATTGGTACTTCCCCATCTGTTTCAGTGCAAAATCGACATACTGGTTGTCGACGGTATCTTCCGCCTTCAGGTCCTTTTGCAGCATGCTGTTTTGCTTGTACCACTGCAGATCCATGTCTATGCCCTTCATCCTGACGTAACCGTCCGGATTGAGCCCGACCGGAAACATCTGGTCATAGAGGGCGGGTTCCTTGATGGAGGTGGACTTGATAAGAATATCGATGATTTCTTTCTTGTCCTTATCCTTGAAGAAAGCATCGTTGTAGTCCCTGAGCGACTTCACGTAAGCCGTCATGAAGCGGTTCGCCAGTTCGGGCTTTTTGGTCATGCTGGTGCCGTAGACCAGGAGAGCGGTCTGCGCTTCCGGATCGTACTCCTGGGGGTCTTTCCATGGGTCGAGGATCCCCTTGGCCACACCCTGGGCGACGAAAGGCTCGATCAACATCGATGCGTCGATACTGCCGTTTGCGAGCGCAACCAGCATATCGGGAAAAGAGCGGATCACCTGCATGTCGATGTCTTTTTTTGTAAGATTGGCGGCTTCGAGGACTCGGACAAGGCTGATCTCATCGAGCGAGGCGGTGCCGACGATCGCGACCTTTAGCCCTTTCAAGTCTTTGAAATCTTTTACCTTATCCGCGATGCTCTTACGAACGACCAAACGGTAATATCCTTTACCGGAAACATTGATTCCCTTATCGGCCACAATCTTGATCGGGATATCGCGAGACATCGCATTGAAGAGGCCGGCGGATGTGACCGCGCACCCTACATCCAGCTGTCCCGCTGCAAGCTGGTTGATCATTTCCTGCCCGGAGTTGAACTGGATGATTTCGATCCCGATCCCCAGGTCCTTGTAATATCCCTTTGCCAACCCGATAAGCACGCCGGCATCGGACACGACCTGTTTCATCCCAACCTTGACGACCGTCTCCTGAGGCAGTGGAGTCAACCCGCCGGCCCACGCCGGCCCTTTCCGATCCGCTGTCTGGGCAAAAGCGCCGGATGCAGCGCAGACCAGGAATAATGCAGCAAACAAAGCGGCTGCCAAAGATCTCGTCCTAGTCATTCCTTACCTCCTTCTTTGAAGTCGATTGGTTTTGGGATTTCCTGTCCTTGCCGAAGAAGAAAATCTTCTGCAATCATGCCCGCATATTTTCTGATGGCAGGGTTTCCCGCCATCTCCAGCGGAACCGACGTGACCCTTTCCCGGAACAGGAACACCTGCGTATCGGGCAGAAGTCTTTGCAGTGCGACGGCCAGGGGGAGGCCGTTTTCAAATATTTCCAACGTGTGTGAATTGCCGAGCACAAAATTGAGGCCCAACTCAGCGGCCTTTCCGACAATTTCGCTCTCGGCCGAACATCGGCTGATGGAGGCCAGGACAGTATCCGCTTCCGGATGCTCTCGCTTTGCTGTTGCAAGATGTTCGGCAGTAAAACCCGTATGCGGGAAAATATGGATCACGGTGCTCACCGGGTCCTGGCGTTTCCCGAGCAGTATCCTGCCCCCGGTGGAAACGGTTGCCTCTTCAATGGAGGGGCATCGCCGAACCCGCCTCTCCTCGGCAAGCATTTCACATTCCTCGTCAAAGCCGACGAACGCACTTATCCGATCCATCATGTCGCCGAGCGTGGCGACCCCATCGATGGCCCTGCCAATAAACAGCACATTCCCCGGAATCCCGCCGAAGGCTATTTCCGTGCGAAAGACGCGATGTCCATGGATGTAGGGAATGCCGGGATGCAAGCCGTGGAAAGCTTCATGCAGTTCGAAAACGGCGATGCCGTAGAGTGAGAGATAGTTTCGAAGCGTTACCCCGCCGCAACTGGCACCGTCTGCTATCGGGTGGTGCGCCACAATGGCGTCGATTCCCCTTGCCGCGGCAAGTTCGATGCCGGACTCGGTGAGCGTCATGAGGACGGCGATCTTGCCGACCGGAGCATCGGAATCTCCGTAAACGAGACCCGGCAACTCCGTGCACTCTTTCCCGGGAATACCGGAAGATTTCGTGAGGACGAAAGGGTTTGTTCCACCGGCAATATCCGACGCATCCCGAGCACAGCGTCCGCCGGTGATAACATCCAGTGCCTGCAGGACATCCTTAACCTTCATCGCTCCTATCGGTCAACTCCCTTTCCATCAAAAAATAGACTGTTAGACGGTCGGCGGCGTCTATGTAATGCCGCGCCGGCTCGAAATTCGTACTTATCCCGGGTGCTTGGACGTGGGTGTAAATTGGGGAACAACTAACCATAATAATTTGGAAAAGCAAGATATTGTTGATGGGAGTTCCTAAAATCATTATGCCTGCGTATTGGGTACACTTATGTCTCACGCGAAGACGCGAAGCCGCGAAGAAAAGAATATTAGTTTCTTCCTGCCGGATAAGGTGATGGAAATTACATCCTTAAACGTGCTCCAGAGTCGAAGCCTCCGATTCTACTTCTGACCTGGATATCGGCTTTCCCTTCGCGACTTCGCGGCTTCGCGTGGGAAACTGTTCTGATGTTCCTCCCCAATGATTAAAGCTCAGGCAGGAGGTGTATCCTTCACCTCGATCATTGATTATGGCCGGGAAGCGACATAAAATAGACAAGACCCGAGGGCATCCGACCGGTATAGCACCCGGATTCCAGCACGAGGCTGCATTTTCTAAAGCATCATTTATAATTCCTACAAAAAGAGTCTGCCTTGATATTTTACCCATCGGTGCTTGCACTTCTGTCCGGTTCGTTCCTGACCACGGCAATACTCATTTATGCCTGCTGGTACGGCGTGCTGATCCTGAGGCGCTGGGACATCCGCAGCGGCAGCGAACTCCAGCTCATGCTCGAGCGGCGGACATACCTGATTTCCACCATCATGGCGTATGCCCTCGGGTTTCAGCTTTTGTCGCTCTTCCTTTTCGTCTATACGGCAGATCACCTCTCGGCGCTCTTTTCAGGCGCCATGTGCGCGGCTGGAACGCTCAACGTCAATGCATGGGGATACCCGACGCTGATTCTCAAAATCGTGAATTTCCTGGCTGCGGGAATATGGCTCATCATCAATTTCACCGACAACAGCGCCTTTGATTATCCCCTGATAAGGATAAAGTACAGTCTCCTGCTGCCCGTAACCGCTCTGATCCTGGTTGAGGCGGTCCTGCAGACTTCGTACTTTCTCTGGTTGAAGCCAGATGTGATCACATCCTGCTGCGGAACGCTCTTTACTTCCGCGGGGGATGAGGTAAAGGGCATTGCGTCGCTTCCCTGGAAACCGGTTGCCGCGGTATTCTACTCGCTGTCGGCTCTTGCGGTTGCATCCGGACTGATCGTCTACTTCCGGGGAAAAGGGGCCGCCCTGTTCAGCCTGTCCAGCCTGACCCTCTTTGTCGCATCCGGTCCGGCCCTGCTGTCATATATTTCACCGTACATCTACGAACTGCCGACACACCACTGTCCTTTCTGTATCCTCCATGGAGAATACAATTTTATCGGCTATCCCCTCTACCTGGCTCTTCTTTGCGGCGGCACGGCGGGAATCGGGGTGGGAGCGATCTCTCTCTTTTCCCGGATTCCGAGCCTGCGGGACACCCTGCCAAGGATCCGGAAGGAGTTGACGGTCGTCAGCATCTGCGCCTGGTGTGCGGCGCTCGCGATCACTGTTGCGGGAGTGCTTCTTTCCAATTTGCGGATGAGTTGAAGTCGGACAGGGTAAGTCTTTGCGAATCCGTCCTAATAGAGGCCAAAGGCGAGCTAATTCAAATACCTGCAATCTTATTTTTGCGCCAGGTTCCAGACGGCGTCCCAATCGCTTCCCGGCACGGCGATGAGTTCGCGGCATTTTTCGGCATACACCCGTGCAACCGGATCGTCGGGGAGGGATTCGAAGACTTCCAGCGCCTCCCGCCATTTCGCTTTGGAGCAAAGCTCCAGGCCGCGTTCGAATTCTCTGATATCTTCGTCCGAGGAAGCACCGTTAAGATCCCTGAGTTCATGGACGCACACGGGCGTGCCTCTTCCAACCACACGGATCGAACCGATTCGACGCGTTGAGAAGTTGCCGTTTGTCTGCGCCCAGGTGGCCTCTGAAATCATGGTCATCGACCCGAACGCCTTGTTGGCTCCTTCCAGGCGGGATGCGAGGTTCGCGGCGTCACCGAGGACCGTGTAGTCGAAACGTTTCCTGGAACCCATGTTCCCGACGACCACTACTCCCGTGTTCATCCCGATTCGGGCTTTAAGTTCCACGCCGGTCCTGGCGATAAATTCCTCGCGGCGTTCCCTGAGCTTCTGCTGGCATCGGATAGCCGCCCGGCAGGCGCGTTCCGCGTGGTCCGGCTGGTCGACGGGCGCATTCCAGAAGGCGATGATCGCATCGCCTTCGTATTTATCCAGCGTGCCGCCTTCTTCCAGGATGATATCGGTCATGTCGCTGAGATAATCGTTCAGCAAGCTGGTAAGGGTCACGGGATCGAGCTTTTCGGAAAAAGTGGAAAAACCCTGGAGGTCGGAAAAGAAAATAGTCAACTCCCGGCGTTCTCCGCCGAGTTTCAGCCGCGAGCGGTCTTCCTGGAGCTGTTTGATTACCACAGGACTGAGATAGTGCTGGAATGCTTTCTTCAGGAACGCCTTCTGACGTCCTTCCGTTGCATAGTTGACGATTACCGCCCCCGTTAGCGCCAGAAAGACGGCGCATTCCTGGACTGCAATCGGCCACCACATACCGAGAGGGTAGGCGGCGAAGCCGACTCCCACGGGCAGTGGCGCAAGGCAGGCAAATACAGCGACGCTATGCACGGCGCGCTTCGAGAAGGTCACGACCGCCAGGCTGCAAAGCATTGCGAGCAGGAGAGTTGTGAGTATCGTAACGAGGGGCGGGCAGTCGCGCAGGAAATCCCCCGTCAGCAGATTATCGAGCAGCGTGGCGTGGATTTCGACTCCCGGACAGACATTGCTTATCGGGGTGGGTCTGAGGTCCAGAAGGCCGGGCGCGCTGAATCCGAAGAAAACGTATGCGCCTTTGAGGGAATCGGCATCTACCGTCTCTTTACCGCCGGTCGCGGCTGCAAGTTCAGACTCGATGACGGCGGCTGCGCTGAAGGTCTGGAAAGTCCCGGTCGGTCCCCGAAAGCGGAGGAGCATCCTGCCTTCGTCGTCAACGGGTATGCTTTTCCCGCAGACCCGGAGGCGGTTTTTTGCGACCTTCCCCATGCATTCTCCGGATGAGAGGTCGGAGCAGCCGACTGCAAAAGAGGCGAACCCCAGCGAAGGAACGGCGCGATTGTCAAACATCCGGAAAAGTTGAGACCGTCGAAAAACACCGTCCAGGTCCGGCTCATCCATAACGTCCCCCAATGCAATTGCACTCGACGCGATTTCATCGACAGGAAAAGTGGCCGATGCTGGAGTGCGACCGTTTTCCGATGTTGCCCATTCCGGGGGGGTATCGAGTTTGAAGATGAGCTGGTTGGAAAATTCAGGCGGCCAGGTTTTTGAAAACGTATCGTTCTTATGCAGGCAGAGAGCACCGACGAAATCCGGCCTGCGCCCAATGGTTTTGCCAAGGGTTTCATCGTCGGAAACGCCGTATACGGACGGTTCGGAGTAGAGCACGTCGAATATGACGGCCTTGGCTCCGTGCCGCCTGCAAAAATCGATAATGGGAGTGTAGACTTCACGGGGCCAGGGCCATGAAAGGCCGTTCTGTTTCTTGCCCCATTCGACGCTTGCCTGATCGAGCAGAATGATCTTGATCCGGCCTGTATCGGGTCCCGGTTTGGCGAAACTCTTTACCCTCCACGACCACGTGGCATACTCCCACCTGTCGAGGAGTTCGGTCTGCCAGATCAGGAGGGCGGCCAAGGCGGCCGCCGCTCCGACCAGTATCCCTTCAAAGAGTTTTCTTCTTTTGTGCATCTACACACCGCTCAATGCGGCCTGGAACCTTTTTTGACGTTCAGAGGCAACTACCTTCGCCGGCGGAGCCGTCAGGAGCGGGCGAATATCGGTAATCCGTTCCTTCGGGTCCGGGTGGGTCTTGGAAAAGCCCGGGCCGCCCGGCTTGAACTGCTTCTGCATCTCGCCCAGCATGACCGCCAGTGCGTTGGGATCGTAGCCGACACGCTTCAGGATGGTCACAGCGTTTTTGTCAGCTTCACGCTCCAGTTCGCGGGAGTAACCGTTATTCATAAGGCTCTGGGTGATATCGCCTATGGACCCTTCGAAAGCTTCGGTCAGCTGGGAGAGCTGCGCGGGGCTGTACGACTTGGCTGCTTCGGAGGCCAGAATGGTAAAAGCGCTCGCGAGCCTGCTGGTTTTAATGGCTCGCAGGCCGTGCTGCCCCTGCACGTGGGCTATTTCATGCGCAAGCACCGCAGCCAGTGCGTCTTCGCTGTTGCACAGGCGGATCATGCCCCTGGTAACCAGGATTAAACCGCCCGGAGCGGCAAAGGCATTGATTTCGGGAGAGTCGAGCATCAGGAAATGATATCCCCCAAAAGTTTCCGGCCTGTCGGATGCCTGGGCCAGTGTCTGGCCGAGCAGGTTGAGGTAGAGATTTATTCCGTCATCCTGAGCGGGCGGATAGGTCGCAAGTACGTTCGCGGCAACCGCTCGACCGATGTAGTATTCCTGTTCCGGCGTTATATCCTGAAACGATTTGCCGACCGCGACGGCGGCGCGCGCAATGGATCCGGCATGGCTTCCGCCGGGAATCACTCCGCCCGCTGCGGCGCCGACAACATTGGCAACGTTCACGCCGGCCCCGGACTGCGTCGTTTCGCAGCTGCAAAGGAGCATCACCGGGATGACGGGCAGCAACAGCGCAAGCGAGAGTCTCAAATATTTGCGGGAGATGCTCATTTCGCACCTCCTTCCGGCGACTTTACCGCCCCGTCGTTGAGAAACTTTATCATCTCTTCGCGCGAAACCTTCATCAATTCCATTCGGTCTACCGAGGCGAAATCCAATTTCCCATGGGTTGCCTTGTATTTGGCTTCCACATCGGCATTGAAACCCTTGCCGGCAAGCGCGACTTCCTGGCCGGTTGCGGCAGACTGTGCCTGGCCGCCGCTGCCCAGGACGACCGGCTTTTTGGTAAGAGCAGACTGGTGGATCCACCCCGTCAGATTTCTGAATTTTACATTCATCCAGTCGCCTTGCTGCTGGACGGCCTCAACCTGCTCACCGTAGGCAACAGGCCCGACAATCGTGCCCAGAAAAGACGGTGCCGAACGGAGTTGCCCCTCCTTAACCTGGACGCTCATCGTTCCGGAATCGGACCAGGTTGTGGCGGCCGTCGCCATTAAAAAGCCGAGGACGAGAACACTTCTTTTTATCTTCATTTTCCCCTTCCTGTTTTGGTTCCACATTATCTCCAGTCAGTCCGGACATCCGGCACCCTAACTGGACGCTCAAAGATAATCGTGAAGCGCACCCGCCGAGAAGGGAGGCCGCCCTTTGTGCTTTACGACATTTCCTGTTCTGCAAAAAGGCTTTCGGATACATCCATTGTACCAGCTTAGACGCATATATGAAAATACTTTTCCCTGTAATCTCCAAGCCAAAGAGAGAGTAGTGTGTCTGCGCGGTTTCCTCCGACATTGAGGGGGGAACACGGGAAAGGGCGCAGAGCGTATGGAACTGAACCGATACAGGTTTGCGGAGTACCATCTACTCACTCCTCCCCCCTCCAACCGTGTATCCAGTGTTCCAAAACCGATACGGATGAATAGGAATACGCCTGTAGAGTCATCTTTCATTATACGAACAACGATTATGGAACCATGAACATCTGCAAATTGAGCCATCACAATAGACATATAAATAGTTATACCTTATTCTAACTTACTTATGGCCGACAATATTGAGTGTCTCAGGATGAAGGCATCAAGGACCATTTTGCGACACCTCCTATAATGGACATCAGAGTGGAAATACACAACAATGAAAACCCGGATACAAGTCTTTCCTAATTTAGTTTTTCGTGAGTTCTCCTTAAATGGCATATCCAGTTGGTGGTGGTTGGCGGACTTGAATGTATTACATGTCTAGAAGGAGAACTTTATGTTAAGGAAACGCAGATTGTTGCATCCATTGTTCTTAGTCACGTTGCTGATCTTTCCTTTATGTTTGTGGAGCGCGGGGGATGTCCTCGCGAGCACCCTGGTTCCTCAGGTTGCGCTGCCGGGCGGCTGCATCCCGAAATTCGCAGTGCCTCTGCCGACTTTTGGCCCTGGAGGCATTCCTCGTGTGGATGCGGCGTCTCATCCAAACATCACCATTAACATGAACGAGATAGATCAGGCTGTACTTCCACAGATTTCAAT
>JAEZHY010000006.1 GCA_023416335.1 Pseudomonadota bacterium
CGGCCAACCACCGGAAAAGTTCGTCATCAATGTCGACCGCTACGGAAATACTGCTAGCGCATCCGTATTGATAGCCCTTGATGAAGCTGTATCCAACAACCTTGTGAGCAGCGGTGATCTGGTTCTAACCGTCGCATTTGGCGGAGGGCTGTCCTGGGGAGGCAATCTGATACGCATATAGGCAAATACGTGTTCTAGTGGAAAATTTTTTTATAAGGAGAGCACCATGCAAGTCATTTTGAACAAGATCAGGGACGGTATTGTCGAGATTTTGCCCGACGCGATGGGATTCGAAATCATGCCGGAAACTCTACTGGGCCATATACCCGAGTGGGATTCAATGACATCAGTCAACTTCAAAGTTTTCCTCGAGGAAACTTTCAGCGTGAAGATGCCGGACGAACTCCTGGAAGGCGAATCCACGGTTGGCGAGGTGATCGAATTCATTAGAAGGACTGACTAATGAATCCTCTGCAGATACCGTCGGATCCTTTCGGTTTGACTAAAGCTTTGATCAAGGCAAATGAATACTGGATGCTCAACGGATTCGAACTTGCGGGCATGGTCCAGAAGTTCTTCTCAAATCTTCAATCCGCCGGGTCGGACGAACTCGTGAGCTTGCTGGCCGAAGGCGGCAGTTGGAACGGATCGAATGGAGATCTCGAAGCCGCTTTTTTGAAATTGATCCGAAGATACGCGAAATTGATGCAGAAGTTCCACTCCTCCTGTGGCACGTGGATGAAGGAGTATGTGGATAAGGCGGACGGCCTCTCGGAAAAGGAGAAGCAATGCTACTCCTTTTGGGCAGGCCAGGTTACGAATGCCATTTCTCCCGCAAATTGTTTCTGGACCAATCCATCGGCCGTGCAGAAATTTCTTAACAGCAAAGGGAAGAGCCTGCTGAACGGTTATGAAAACTGGGCTGACGATTTTCATCGCGGCGACAACCTCGTGAATATTGCGGATACGACCGCCTTCAAAATCGGCCAAAACATTGCGACCACTCCCGGCTTCGTGGTCTTTCGCAACAAAATGATGGAAGTCATCCAGTATTCACCAAGGACAGAATCCACCTTCTCTGTTCCAATCGTTTTCATTCAGCCATGGATAAACAAGTTCTACATCTTCGACCTGACAGAGGAGAAAAGCTTCGTTTCGTACCTCATAGACCAGGGATTCACGGTATTCATAACAAGTTGGAAAAATCCGTCCCCCGAAATGCGCGATGTTACCTTCGACGATTACATGCTCCGGGGGGCTCTCAGAGCAGTAGAAGTGGCAAAAGAGATCTGCGGAGTAGACCAGGTGCATGCAGCAGGCTACTGCATCGGCGGTACGCTTCTGACTTCCCTGATGGCCTGGCTCAACCGTGAGTCGTCCCACATCGAACCTTTTCCGATACGCGATTTCACGCTTTTTGCGTCGCTGATTGACTATTCTTCGCCGGGTGAACTCGGAGTCTTTGTCAACGAGGATTCTGTCACGATGATCGACCAGTTGGTCAAGAAGACAGGATACCTCGATAAGAAGTATCTTGCCATGGCCTTCCGTCTCCTGCGTTCAAACGACCTGATCTGGAGGTACTACACTCACAACTATCTCCAGGGTGAAGTTCCTCCGAAATCCGAATTTCTTTTCTGGAACAGCGATTCCACTCGCCTGCCGGCAAAAATGTGCTCGTTTTACCTGCGGGAGTTTTACCTGAAAAATAAACTCGTGCAGGAAGACGAAATGGTACTGGCGAACAGGCCGATCGACCTGAGAAGAATCGAGCAACCTCTTTACGTGGTGGGAGCCGAGCAGGACCACATATGCCCGTGGACTGAGACCTTCAAAGTCTGCAAAATGGTCGGCGGCCCGGTCAAATACGTTCTCAGCACTGAAGGGCACATAACCGGAATCGTAAATCCGCCCTCCAAGAGGTCGAAGAGGAAGTTCTGGACGAGCGAAGTGACGGAACCACTTGACGCAGATGAATGGCTCACGGGCCGGGAAAACGAAACCGGATCCTGGTGGCCCGACTGGGTCAAATGGCTCTCCGAGGGAGAAACCATGCGCGAACCTCCATCAATGGGAAGCAAGAGGTACAGCCCGCTGGAAAAAGCACCTGGAAGCTACGTCAAAGAACAATAGTTCCAACAGATTGCGATTCTATTAAGGGAGACGGAAAAGATGCTCGAAATTCGAAACTCGGTGGCAGTGATCACAGGCGGGAGCGGAGGGATCGGACTGGCGCTCGCCGGATATTGGGTCAAGAACGGCGGCAAGGTTGTCCTGGCAGATATTGCCGGCCCTCTCAAGGCGTCGGCTGCTGAAATAGAAGCCCTTGACGGCGAAGTCAGCACGATTGAGTGCGATGTCACCAATCAGGATGATTGCGGTAGAATGGCTGATTTTGCGATCGAACGGTACGGGCAGATTAACCTTGTTGCTCCTTTCGCAGGCATCACAAAGGACGGCCTCGTTCTCGCGCCGGATATGCGCGGCAAAGTCGCCAAGAAGATGTCCCTTGACCAGTTCCAGTCAGTCCTCAATATCAACCTCACCGGAGTGTTCCTGACGATCCGGGAATGTGCCGAGCGGATGATAAACAACGGCTGCAAGGGACTTATCTGCCTCATCTCATCGACAGGTTCGCTCGGGACGGCAGGCCAGCTCAATTATTCAGCCTCCAAAGCGGCGGTTTCGGTAATGCCTAAAGTGCTCACGGCCGAATTCTTCCGGCGCGGGATTGCCGGCAAGATCCGCTGCATCGCGGTTGCTCCCGGCTACGTTGCGACACCCATGGTAAAAAAAATCAAACCCGCAGTCCTGGATGGGATAATCGAACAGGTTCCGATCGGCCGATTGGTCGAACCCGAGGAAGTGGTGTCCCTTGTGGGCGAGCTTTACCGGAACGAGGCCCTCGCCGGCGAGGTTTACTTCATCCACGGTGGGCTGCGGCTTGGCTCCAAAGGGTAACGACTCGACTGCAAAACTGCTGATTCTTCTTTTCTCCGGCTTCTTTCTTTCAATTGCCAAAGAGTTACCTCCCTCGTGTTGGCAGGCACCATTCGAATACGTGCCTGCCGCCGCAACATTGTCACATCAGGCTCCTCTGCCCCGATGAGCCAATGCCGTCATCTTCCGGCAGACACAGCTTAGGTGTATTCTCCCTGCGCAAAGTACAAACATTTTCGGGAACTTTTCCGCCCTTTCCTTGTCAAAGAAGCATAAAAGCGGTTTACGAAACTCTTTACAAAGGAAGGGGCAATAATGAGACATCCAAAGTCATTCCGCCATGCGAAAAACTTTTTTCTTTTCGCCCTGATTGCGTCTATTCTCGGGCTGTGGAACTGTTCAGCCGGAGCACAATCAGCACCCGGTCCCGAATCCGGCAGCAAAACGCTCTCTCCCTACTTCTTCGTCCAATCCGACGATCCAAACCTCGACCAACTCCCCCTAAAGTCAACATCGGCCGACGTGAAAATTTCCGGCATGATTGCCAACGTAACCGTCGTCCAGGTGTACAAAAACGAAGGCAAGAAAGCACTGGAAGCCATATACGTGTTCCCGGCTTCCACCCGCGCCGCCGTCTATGGAATGAAAATGACCATAGGGGAACGCTCCATAACGGCTCAGATTCAAAAGCGGGATGAGGCACGCAGAGCTTACGAGAATGCCAGGCAGGAAGGCAAGAGCGCATCTCTTCTCGAACAGCAGCGGCCGAATGTCTTTCAGATGAACGTAGCTAACATCATGCCGGGCGATGAGATCAAGACGGAACTCAAGTATACGGAATTTCTCGTTCCCACGGATGGTATATACGAATTCGTCTACCCGACTGTTGTCGGCCCGAGGTATTCCAATCAAGCGGCGGCTACTGCAAATCCGTCTGAAAAATGGTCGCAAAACCCTTATCTGCACGAAGGCGAAGCCCCCAGGAATACTTTTGACATCAAGGTGAATCTGGCCGCGGGAGTTCCGATAGCCGAAATGAGCTGTCCATCCCACAAGACAGGCATCCACTATGCCGATAAATCCACAGCCGCAGTGGACCTTGAAAAGTCGGAGAAGTTCGCAGGCAACCGGGATTTCATTCTGAAGTACAGGCTTGCCGGGGACAGGATCGAGTCCGGGATGATTCTTTACCAGGGGGAAAGGGAGAATTTCTTTCTGCTCATGATGCAGCCGCCAAAGAGAGTGACCGAAAGCGCCATCCCCCCACGTGAGTACATCTTCATCATCGACGTTTCGGGATCGATGCACGGATACCCGCTCGGGATCACGAAAAAACTCTTCAAAGATCTGGTTTCCGGTCTGCGTCCGACGGATACCTTTAATGTGCTGCTTTTCTCCGGAGGGTCGGATTTGTTGTCCGAAAAATCTCTCCCGGCAACATCTCAAAACATCCAGCATGCTATTCAGGTGATCGATCGTCAGCAGGGAGGAGGAGGAACCGAACTCCTGCCTGCAATGGAACGCGCCCTCAGATCACCCAGAACGGAAGGAGTCTCGCGTACATTCGTCATTGCTACCGATGGATACGTAACGGTCGAACCCGAAGTGTTCGACCTCATCCGCACAAAACTGGGCGAAGCAAACTTCTTTGCCTTTGGAATCGGAACATCGGTTAACCGGCATCTTATCGAAGGGATGGCCCGAATAGGCGCAGGCGAGCCATTTATCATCACCAAAGAAGAAGAAGCTCGCGCAAAAGCTGAAAAATTCAGACAATACATACAGTACCCGCTGCTCACACAGGTAAAGATGGATTTCGGCAGCTTCGAAACCTATGATGTCGAGCCTTCACACATTCCGGATCTCTTTGCCGAGCGGCCGTTGATCGTCTTCGGGAAATGGCGCGGCACCCCAAAGGGGACGGTTTCACTCTCGGGAATAACCGGCAAAGACAAGTACAGCACTACACTCGAAGTGTCGGGAATCAAACCCTCCGGGGAAAACTCCGCACTGCAGTACCTATGGGCGCGCTCCCGGATTGCACAACTTGCAGATTACGGCAGTCTCGGCCATGATGATGGACTGGCGTCAAAGGTCACAGAACTCGGTCTAACCTACAACCTGCTCACGGCTTATACCTCATTTGTCGCCATAGATTCGGAAGTCCGGAACAGAGGAGGAGATGCCTCCACGGTCAAGCAGCCGCTCCCGTTGCCTGAGGGCGTCGGCGATCTCGCAGTCGGAGAACCACGGCATATGAAGGCGATGGCAGCCCCTTCCCCCGGTCTCGCACTCCGCATGCCGATCGGCGCAGGCGCATCTCCACCCGCCCAGGAACATGTGCGAAACGATACAGCGCTCACAGCGGTAAAAAAGGAAGCAGCCCCTTCCACTATCATTGAAAAATTGACGGTAAAGGGGGTTTTCTCGGAGGCGGAGATCAGGCGTTACATTGAACAGCATCAGTTAGAAATTGAACAGTGTCTGCAGAATCTGGGAACCGCTTCGCCTCTCAAGCTGGTAATCAAGTGGACGATAGATTCGAACGGCGCAGTCAAGGACGTTCTGATAACTCCCGAAGGGCAAAGCAAATATGATGGTAACTGCTTGAGCGAACGGATTGCAAAGTGGATTTTTCCCGTTCCGTCTAACGGCAGGAAAGTTCAGGTCTCGGTTACAATAATTGCAGGAGCATAGACAGCTTCTCAGATTAACACATAATAAAAAAGCCGGGTCTTTTTGACCGGCTTTTTTATTGTGATGATACTGGAAAAGAGCTGATCCTGACTGCATCACCTACGAAATGCAGCAATCGTCGATACGCCCCTGCAGCATAAGGGCAATCTCCTCGGGATCGATATCCTCAGCACTAATCTTTTCGCGCTCGTCTTTTTCGATCAATATAGCATCCATGTTCGACTCCTTCATGGAAGAATAGTTTCCTACATTTAATAACGCCTCTCAATTGGGCCGCAAGTTAACTATTTTCCAGAAGATGTCAATACAAGGACAGGCGTTTCGGCACCAGGAAAGTCACACAATCTTGTCCAGCATTTTTGCTGCCACTTCGACGACTTTGGCGTTCGCATCGTAAGTCCTGTGCCCGACCATCATATTAACCATATTCTCCGCAAGGTCGGGAGGCTCCACCGCGTTCAGGGGAGAAGCATTCGTGTTTGCAGGAGCAGCCGCATTTGCAATGCCGTACGCTGCACGGTCCACGACTTCGGAAGCTCTCTCCATGCCCATCACACCAGATTGAAGAGCACTGATCATCTTCGCCGTTCCTGTCCGTTAAGAATAGACTTCATCTGAATGAGAACAAACCGGTTGGCGATCGAAGGCTGAGAGGTCTCAATTGCCCCTCATCCCATGGTCGATTCTTACTTTTTCTTTTTCCCGGCGGCACCGGCTTTCAGTAAATCCGCCAGGGTTCCCATCGACCGCGGTTTTTGCTTTATGAACTGGCTGTAATCTTCTTCCTCGCCCTTCTGTTCGTCTGCTTCAACCCTGGCCAGAGAAAGAGAAAGGCGTTTGTTGTCGATGTCGAAATTCTCGATTTTTACTTCGAGTGCTTGACCCTGGGCGACAACTTCACGAGGATGATTGATCCTCTTGCCGGAGCCCAGCTTTGAAATATGCAGAAGGCCGTCCACGCCCGGAGCCAATTCCACGAACGCACCGAAGTTGGTCAGACGGACCACCTTGCCGGTATGGGTGGAACCCTGCGGGAAGTCTCTTTCAACATCATCCCACGGATCGGGTAAAGCGCGCCTCAGGCTGAAGGAGAGGCGGTCCTTCTCCCAGTCGAGTTTCATGACAACAACTTCGACTTCCCGGCCTATGTCGATCGCCGTCCGAATGTCTTCCACGCGTGCGTAGCTGATTTCAGAGATGGGGATCAGGCCTTCCACGCTCCCAACTCTAACGAAGGCGCCGAAGTTCTGAATGGAGGTAATGGTCCCCCTTACCTTCATCCCCTCCTGCAGCGATCCCTTCATTGCTTCTTTTTCCCTCTGCCGCTCCTCTTCGAGAATTGCGCGATTGGACAGGACGATATTGCGTCCCCTCTCGCCATATTGAGTTATCCGGAAAGGCAGATGCTGCCCGGCAAGGTCGCCGGGCTTTGCAGCACGTTGCAGTCCCATCTGCGAATACGGGCAAAATCCGCGGAGTCCGCCTGCAATCTTGATTTCAAAACCGCCCTTAATTTCCTTTTCCACGAAACCTTCTACGGGAATTCCGTTTCTCCAGGCTTCTTCGAGATAGTTACGAGCGGCATCCCCACCGCTGATTTTCGTAGTGAAACGCTGTTCATTGTTATTGGCCGACAGGAAATAGGCCTGGACGAGGTCTCCTTCTTTTACGGCGAGGTTTCCTTCCTCGTCGAGCAGTTCTTTTCGATCAAGATACCCTTCGCTCTTGCCGCCCAAATCGAGGAACACCCATTCCGCCGAGATCTTCACAATCCTGGCGCTAACCTTTTGCCCCGGGTTGAATTGCGCAGGTTTGACAAAACTCTCCTGCAACAGGTCGGCGAAGTTTTCTTCTTCCAAAACCTCATCCATTCTTTCGTTTTCCTCTGCCATGTAAGCCTTTAACCTTTCCAAATGATAAGATGTCACCATCGGAGCTGGTGAAGCGTTCATTTTAACACATGCAGTCATCCGTTGGTCGGAAAAGAACCGGGCCTTCACCGCATTTGCACAAAAATATTCCTCTTTCGCACATTCGCTAGATCGATTGGAAGACAGCCTGGACACGTCCGATCTGCCCGTCTTCCAATCTGACCTTTATTCCGCGAGAATGAAACGGAGCAGAGGTTAGAATATCTTTGACAACCCCGATGGTCCTCTTGCCAGTCCGCTGGTCTTTTTTCAATATAATTTCGACACGCATACCGGGTCGGATATTTTTGCGTTCCTGACCTTCCACAAGAAATGAACCTCCTAATGACTCTTCATCTTTTTCGGAAATCCGAAAATCATCCGCCAATTACTTTTACTCTCCAGCCGCGCTTTCCCAGTTCAACGGCAAGATCATCCCGACGATCGCCCTGAATTTCGATCACCCCGTCTTTTACGGTACCGCCGGCACCATACTTCGCCTTGAGCTGTTTTCCGAGTTCCTTCAGTTCCGACTCGGGGAGAGGGACGCCTGTTACGATGGTCACCCAGCTTCCCTTTCGGCCTTTCGTTTCCCTTCCAATTCTCACCACTCCATCAACTTTAGGAACGGGCTTCTTGCCGGCACAGGTGCATCCTCCGACAGGCTTCCCGCAAGCCGGGCACATTCTACCGTGTCCGGTAGAATAGACGATGCCGCCGCTCCCATCCTGCTTTCTCATACCTCTTTCCTCCAATACCCCGTGCTCATCGCTTTGCCGATGCGAAATGCTCCAACGTGGCTCCATTTTCGCCGGTTCACAATGATTTGACAAGTTGAAGGCAAGGTGCAGGCAGGCGGTTTGGTGTGCGGTCGGGATATCGGTCGTTTTTTACAGCAGGCAGAGTCCTCCAGGACTCTGCCGTGTCAATCACCAGGAAAAGTGAGAAAATCTGCAAAGAACCTTACCAGGGATACCTGTGCCCATAGTTGCGCCAAAGCCCGCCGTTGTATAACCAATAATTTCCCTGGTTGTATTCCCACCAGTTCATACCGTCGTTGTACATCCAATTCCTGCCGTAAAGGCCCCACCAACGGCTCCCGTCATTCCAATTCCAGCGATAGCCGTCATGCATGTACCAGTCGTCTCCGTCGTTGTACCACCAGTTTCTCCCCTCGTTGCACCACTGCTGTCCATACCCTCCATAGCAGCTGACGCGATCGGAAATCTCGTTGTGGTTAAATGACATTTGCGGCTGTTCACCTGATATCGCCCAGGATGAAAACGCAAACGAAGCTATGCAAATCGCCATCACAATCAGGATTTTCCGATAGTTTCCGTTAACCATACTTTCCTCCTTTTTACTTTTGAGAGTTCAAGATAGAGAGACAACCATCTAAATCTGGCGGGAGTCTAGGGGAAATCGCGGTAAGCCACAATTCACTGAAATCGGTATTAATTCGGCCCGGCAACTGTAATCACACGGTGGGTTTGGTCATAAAAGACCTGTTTCAACGGTACTGCATGCACAAGTATTTGCTGCAGGTTCGTCAAGACTTTCGTGCATAACCGCTTAGAATTAACGTTTCTAAAGGGGCAGTACGACAAAAGTATCAACGAACCAGAACAGAAATACGTAAATCCTGTCAATCCGAGCCAGAGATGCACGTAAATTCACCCTATTCGGCTTTGCTCCTTAAGATGCCTCGCACTCTCGTTCCGGTTTTCTTCCTTTCCTTGATGCCCTGTTGCTATGCGTGTTTTGAAATGCTTATTCTGATAGATAGACGAACGGCGCTCGCGCTGCCCAAATCACGGAAGCGGAGAAAAACTGATGCAGGAAAATGAGTATTACGATCTGCTCATTATCGGGGGCGGCCCGGCTGGTCTTTCAGCGGGGCTATACGCGATGAGAGCCGCGCTTAAAACCGGCCTCATTGAAAAGGGTGCTTTCGGCGGACAGGCGGCCCTAACCAAAGATGTCGAGAATTATCTCGGGTTTGAACGAATCAGTGGCTTCGATCTCTCGGAAAGATTTCTGAAACATACCCAATCCTACGGAATCGAACTCATCCGGGCAGAGGTAACGGCCATATCGCCGGGTTCCGAATGCCACTACGTCATCCTCGACGATAAGCGCTCATTGTGCGCGAGGGCTGTTATTCTGGCGACCGGAAGTTCTCCGAGGAAGTTGAACGTCGCCGGAGAAAAACGATACTCCGGACACGGTGTTTCTTACTGCGCAACATGCGACGGCCTTTTTTTCAGGAACCAGACAGTTGTGGTTGTGGGGGGCGGCGATACTGCGACGGAGGAAGCCATCTACCTGGCGCGCATAGCCAAACGTGTTCATGTCATCCACCTCGAAGAGGCGCTTCGATCCAGCAAGATCCTGCAAAGCCGCCTTATGGGCGAGTGCAATGTCGAACTGCATCCAAACTCGACGGTCTCCCGCATAATCGGAGACGGCACAAACGTCAATGCCGTGCTGATCAGGAACGTCCATACCGAAAAGGTCCACGAACTGCCGACCGACGGGGTGTTCATCTTCATCGGGCTTTCCCCGAACAATCAGCTTGTGCCCGCAGGGATCAGAAGAACACCCGGCGGACATGTTTTTACGGATGAAAAATGTGAAACCAGCATTCCGGGCATCTTCGCCGTGGGAGACTTGAGACACAAATACGCAAATCAGATCGCCGTCGCGGTGGGCGATGGCTGCACGGGCGCTCTGGCAGCTGCTCACTACATCGAGATGACGAAGGAAGAAAAATTGCTCTGCCAGTTGTACTATCCCGCTGCCTAGTTGGAGTATTCGAACGTTTCAGAGAGCTGACCGGTAAAGAAAAATGACGGGCCTTGGGCTCCGTTTCGAATGAATAGAAGGAGGTTATATGATGTCTCGTTTAAGATACGTTTTGCTTATTCTGGCGATTGCGCCGGCAGTTTCGGCCGGCCTGTGGACAAGACAGGCTGCGGCTTCTTCCGCCTTTGACAAAGGTCGAATTCAACTGGCCGACAAAGATGAACAAAGCAGCCGCTCGTATGAGCACCGGAAATACCGGGAATCCAGTCCGGCCCTCCAGGACAGGGGCTATTACCAGGACAGAGACCTGGACAGGTATCACTACGAAGGCGACCTGAGCAATCGCGGTGATTTCGATCGCGATGTGGACCGCAACAGGGTTGATCGCGACCGCGACATGGGCCGGGATCGCGGGAGGCCCTTCAGAGGTCCCCATGACTAGAGATCCGCTATTATCGGGCAGTCCATTGAGCCAACACGTTCCACCGGCTTTAACTCTTCCGGCAGGGGCCACCAGGCTCTCGGAGATCGACCGTTCTACGATATATCGTCCCGGGTAAACCGGCTGACCGTGTTCGTATCGAGCTTTGCAACCAGGGCCGTTACTAATTGCAGTGTCCTGTCATAATCCTTTCGACTTATTATGCCGCTGTGACCGTGGATATGGCGAGCCGGAACCCCCAGTACTATCGTCGGAACGCCGGTTCGGTGGAGATGAATTTGTCCCCCGTCGGTCGATCCCACCGACCAGGCTGAAAACTGCAGAGGAATCCCCTGTTCCCTTGCCGTTTCGATTGCAAGATCCCGGAAGAGTATATTTGGAATCATTCTGGCCTCCAGAAGTACCAGCGAAGGCCCTCCGCCCAGTTTTACACTCGATTCCTCCGGCCTGATTCCGGGAACGTCTCCGCAAAAATCAATCTCCAGAATTATCGCTACATCAGGGTCAACTTTTTCAGCGGCGGTTTTTGCCCCCCTCAAGCCCACCTCTTCCATAACCGTCGCGGTGCCGAATAGAATATTGGGGTGAGAGGCCGCTGCAAAATGCTGCATCACCTCCACCATGACGGCAACACCGACCCGATCGTCAAAGGCCTTTCCCATGTAGACACTGCCGTCCAGGATTGCCTTGAACGAAGAATCCGGAACAACCGGATCTCCGGGTCGAACCCCTGCCTCTTCGGCCTGCCCGGCAGAACTCGCTCCAATATCGATATACATTTCCTTGAACTCGGGTGCTTTGCCGCGCTTATCCTGAGGGATCAAGTGCGGAGGTTTGGCACCTATTACCCCGCTCAGATCTCCTCTTTGTGTCTTGACCAGAACACGCTGTCCAAGCAAGACCTGTCCCCACCAGGCTCCCAAAGTTGCAAATCTCAGAGCGCCTTCCTCCGTAATGTGACTCACCATCAGGCCTATTTCATCAAGGTGCGCTGCAAGCATTACCCTGGGGCCGCCCGCTCCGTTGCGGCAGATGAGGCTGCCGACGTTATCACGTTCAATGTCGCCCACTCCCCGCAGACGGCAATGGACCAAAGCCCTTACTTCGTTCTCATATCCCGGCACACCGTGAGCTTCCGATAGTTCTTTCAGCAATTGTTCCGTTTCGTCCATGCCCGGCTCCTTGTTATCAAATACCCGGCAAACATCTCTTTCCGGGCTTTGCGTCTTAATCTGTGGACTTGCCAATAATACATGCTGTGGATACTATTTCACTTACTATTAATTGCAATGAATAAGAAAATGAAGCACACGTTCCAGATAATTATGCCGGCTCCGGGGAAGGCTCCGGCAAGACCTTTTCGTGCAGGAACTCCATTTCCGGTTCCCTTGAACAGATTCTCGACCTCTCCCACTGCTGCTTCTTCCACATTCCTGCAGATTGCGTATCGCCGTCCAGGCTCGTTGCGTTCACATTGCTCCAGGTGCTTTGCGTGTCTAGTTTTGTTTTTTGGAGGATCGGCTTCAAAAGAAGCCTTTAGCAGTCAATCGAGGCAAACGCCATGAAAATGAACGGCACGCTTAGAGTGCTCCTTATAGAAGATGATGAGGACGATTATGTTCTTGTTCGGGATCTTCTTTCCGAGGCTCCTCTTACCGACTTTGAACTCGAATGGGTGAACACCTTCGACGCCGGTCTGGAAGAAGTCTGTCGGCTCCAGCACGATGCCTATCTCCTCGACTACCTTCTTGGCGCGCATACGGGGTTGGAACTCCTGTCCCTGGCACGCAACAGAGGCTGCGATCCCCCGGTAATCCTCCTGACCGGAAAAGCCGGTCCCGGAATCGATCTCGAAGCGATGTCCGCAGGGGCCGCCGATTATCTCGTTAAGGACGAGGTCAATGCGAATGCCCTTGACCGCTCCATACGATATGCAATCGAACGTAAGCGCAACGAACAGGAACTCAAGAATTACCGGGACCGTCTGGAAGAGTTGGTTCAGCACAGGACATCCGAACTGCTCCAGGCAAACAGCAATCTGACGAAAGAAATCCAGGAGCGAGAGAGAGCCGAGCAGGCCCTCAGAACAAGTGAAGAGAAATATCGCACTCTCGTTGAAAGCTCGCTGGATATCATTTTCACGGTTACGGGAAAAGGGACCATCTCATCACTCAACCCGGCATTTGAAAAAATAACGGGCTACACGGCCGAGGAGTGGATCGGGAAAGAATACATCCCCCTGATCCATCCCGATGATACAAAACACTTACGCACCAGGATCAAGAGAATATTGAAGGGTGAAGAACTACAGCCGGCCGTGATGCGCGTGTTTACCAAGTCCGGAGATACAAGAGTTTTGGAGTTCAAATCCGCAGCCCAAAAACTGGGAGACTCAGTGGGCCTGATCGGGACCGCGCGCGACATTACCGACAGGAAAAAAGCGGAGGAGCAGGTGCTCCTGCAGAACAAATTCCTTAACACCGTTCTCGAGTCCCTTTCGCACCCCTTCTATGTGGTGGATGTCAACGACTACCGGGTCGTGCTGGCCAATTCCGCTGCAACCGCTGAAAATCCATCGTCCGCAGCGAGGTGCTTTTCCTTATTTCATAAAGATAATGCTCCCTGCAAAGGCAACGACCACCAATGCCCTCTTGAAGAGATCAAGGCATCCAAAAAGCCCCTGATTACCGAGCATATACACTATGACCGCAACAATATCCCCCGTCATGTCGAGGTCCACGGCTATCCCATCCTGAACGAGCAGGGAGAGGTAGCCCAGATAATCGAGTATTGCCTCGATATAACCGACAGGAAGGAGATGGAGGAAAACCTCCGAAAGGCACATGACGAACTGGAGCTTCGTGTCCAGCAGAGGACGGCGGAACTCGCCGGCGCAAATTTTGCCCTGATGACGGAAATCGCTGAACGAAAACGCATCGAGGCGGCATTGCGCTTCGATGAGAAACGCCTTGAAGCGCTACTGCAGCTGAGCCAGAAGACATGGGAATCGGAGAGAGAAATTGCCGACTACGTGCTGGACCAGGAAGTCAAGCTCACGGGAAGCGAAATCGGTTTTGTTGGATTTCTGGACGAGGAGGAACAGTACTTCACGCTTCATGCCTGGTCCTGCGAGGTCATGCAGCAATGTGAGGTTTTTCAAAAGCCCGCCCATTTCCCAATTGACAGAGCCGGGATCTGGGCGGAAGCCGTAAGACAGCGGAAGCCTATTGTTATCAATGAGTATGACCTTGCGAACCAGGGCAAAAGAGGGCTCCCTTTCGGGCACATACCTTTGCACAGGTTCATGAGCATTCCGGTTTTCGAAGCGGATCGGATCACCGCCGTCGCGATTGTTGCGAACAAGCCCCAGGACTACGACCAGTCCGACATTCGCCAATTGACCCTTCTTATGGACGGAATGTGGAAACTCATTCAACGCGAACGATCGGTCAAAGCATTAAAAGATGCGGAGCGCCTCGCGGGGATCGGCCGGGCCCTTTCAAGTGTTGCCCATGATATGAAGACCCCCCTCGTGGCAATCGGCGGATTCACCAAGCTTGTCCAAACTCACCTGTCGCACGACAATTCCGATTGGGCAAAGATGCAGATCGTGCTCAACGAGACCGATCGGCTTGAAAAACTGGTTCGCGATATGCTCGATTTTTCAAAACCGCTGGATCTCGATCTCTCGCGGGAGCAATTGCATATGATCATAGATGAAAGTCTCGAAATCACCAGATCTCTCGCGGAGCAAAAAGAAGTGTCCCTGGAAGCTCAACCGCTTGGCCCTACCGAACCGGTTTCCATCGACCGCAGCCGGATCAAGCAGGCGCTCATAAACCTGCTGACAAACGCGGTTCAGGCTTCTCCCGAAAGAACAACCGTCTACATCCGTTACCGGCAAAAGGACCGAGAGGTCGTCGTAGATATCGTCGATTGCGGCTGCGGCATCCCGGCCGAAATCCGCAAGGAGATCTTCTCCCCGTTCTTCACCACCAAAAGAGAAGGCACCGGCCTTGGACTCCCTATCGTACGAAAAATAGTAGAGGCACACGGCGGCCGCATAGAAATTCTCGACAATGTGGGCACGGGCAGCATATTTAGAATAATTCTTCCGATTCACTAGTACCTTTCCGAACTTACACAGTTCCTGATTGTTTGTACTTCGGTGATTTAATTGGTTTTGCCGGATTCTTTCCGCATCCAGTTTCTCCTTGACTTGGGAACAACTTGGATGCATAGGTAGTCGCCATCAGGAGATTGTTTTTAGAGGCGCTTTTTTAGGGGGGGAAGAGGAAGAATGAATCGGTTTGGGGCCGGTGTTGTATGTATTCTTGCCTTTGGCCTGCTTTCGGGCTGCGCTCATGTTCAGAGCTCAGGCAACGACACGTTTCAGTCATTTCTCGCTTTCCTGCATCTCAAATCCCGTCCGGCCGAAAAGCAGCCGGAACCCCAGACCCAGCCGCAGGTCTGTGTTCTCGATCCGCTCGCCTACACGAAAGATATTACGGCCGACCCTGCAGCGGCAAACGATAAGGCTCCTGTAGCTGAAGTACCTGAATCGACTTTCGATTTCGGGAAAGTTACTGATGGCACCGAGGTCGTTCATAAGTTCAGCGTGAAGAATAAGGGAAAAACGGTTCTCAATATAAAGAAGGTGCTGCCTGGCTGAGGCAGCGTAGTTGCCCAGTTTGACCGGGCAATCCCCCCCGGCGGGGAGGGAACAATTACGATAAAACTGAATTCAAATGCATGCTCGGGCGATACGAAAAAGTCAATTGTCGTTACCTGCAACGATCCGCAAAAGCCCTATTTTATTTTGATCTTAAAGGGCCAGAGCAGTAGTTGACCTCTACGCACACTCTACTTAGTTTACCTCCAAATTGATGTCCCGGCACAGTAGTCCGGCCGGGAATCACCCGCCTTTTACTCATCGAGCCAACATTCAAACCGGAGTGAGAACGATGGACGTCAAAGTCAAAGCGACAAACGTTGTCTGGCATTGCAGTCAAATATCTCGCAAAGAACGTGAATCTCTTCTTGGACAGCGCGGGGGAACCATCTGGTTGACCGGCCTGCCATCCTCCGGAAAGAGTACTACGGCGTTTGCTCTTGAGTACGAACTCGTCAAACGCGGTTTCCTTTCCTTCGTACTCGACGGCGACAATGTACGACATGGCCTGAACAAGGACTTGGGATTCTCCGCCCGGGAAAGGGAAGAAAACATCCGTCGCGTTGCCGAAGTTGCCAAGCTCTTCGCCGATGCAGGCCTCATCGTCGTAACCAGTTTCATTTCTCCGTACAGGAAAGAACGGGACTTCGCCCGTAAGATACATGCGGATGCCGGCCTCGATTTTGCGGAAATATACGTCGATACCCCCATACAGGTCTGCGAGGCACGTGACCCCAAATGCCTCTATGCAAAGGCAAGAAGAGGCGAACTCAAGGGGTTCACGGGGGTGGACGATCCGTACGAACCGCCCCTGCAACCCGAAATGATCATAAAGACGGCCGAGTTTACACCGGAATCCATAGTCGAACAAATTCTCGACTTTCTCGCGGCCTCAGGGACATTGCCGGAAACAGCGAGAACTATTCACATAACTCCGGGTACTACCTCCGGAATTAGAGCGATCTAGTCCTCTTCCCCTGTTTTTATTCTTTGCAGCAGTTTCCAACGAATTCCGTGGCCTTAGGTTTATTAGTCGGGCCGGTACGGTCTGCCGGAAGCTTCGCGGTTGCACCGGTCCGTCGTTCAACTGCAGAGAAAACAGACCGTCCGGAATGGCCCAGAGACTAAATCCCGGTGCTTGCAATATTACGTGCTCCGCCTCACTTTGGTCGCAGACTTAGAGCATTGACATGCTCCTCAATATTTTCCAACCCTGACGAAGGTTGACCACCCCTGACAAAGCCTGATAAGCCCTGATGGAAGAGAATCGCAACCCTGATTAACCCTTACAGAAGTCTTACAGTGGTCTTACAGTGGTCTTACAAGGTTGACAAAGTCTGACACGCGGAAGGAAATTCCCGCAATTTTCAGACTTTCGTCCGCCTATTTTTCACATTTTTCCAAAGAACAACCGGGAACTCGAGATCTTTCCCGGGGCAAAAGATTCCAACCATAAAGACAACCGCAGGATGAAATCAGCAGTCGTGAGCGGGGACCGTTCGAGGGTAGAGGGCCCGCCCTTGCCGCCCTCCGGGCTGGCTGGATATTCGTGCGCGAAGTGCGCGCAGAGGGCACCCGGGTGTAAGGGACTCCGGTTCCCCCACTCTTCTCGCATCACTTCCGAGCCATAACATGCAGGTCTTTCAGGTAGGGAAAAAGTGGTTTTGCGTTTGTGGTACCGCAAGTGATTTTTTCTAGTTTCGAAAACACTCTCCCAAAATAAATATGAGGAGAGCACTGTCTTCCGAAGCGTGCAATCCGGATACAGCTTGCCCCCGGATCGCCATGAGCCCTGAGCCGCAGCATCCCGTGATGCCGAAGCCGATCCGTCCGCATGGGTGACGTTCTGCTGCACAACCTTATCCATCAGGCCGAAGGTCCTTATTGATTTGATGAATGGAGATTAGCTGAGGTCAGGAAGGAAGTGTCTTCGTTCAAAAACCTTAAGAAAGTGTCGGATCGGATCCGAACTATTATTTGTGCTCTTTCACTTTCTGTGCACCCTCTCTTATCATTCGCACATCCTCTCTCGTTTTCTGCGCCTTCTCTCTCATCACTTCCGCTTCTTCTTGCATTTTTTGCGCTTCCTCTTCCATTTCTTGCGCATCCTTCAATTTAAGCCATATTGCCTGCCATTGTCGCTGGGCATCGGCAATGGTTTCCCGAAGTTCCTCACGGACCTGCCTGGCTTGCTCAGCAAGTTGCCTTAATTTTTCGTGTTCCACACGAGCTTCCTCGGCAACCAGCCTCAGATCTTCTGCCTCCCGCCGAACTTTCTCGGCAGCTTCCCTCAATGATTCGCCCGCCTGCCGAGCCCTTTCAGCATCCTCGCGGTGTTTCTCTGCTTTCTGCCGCTTCTGTTCAGCAACCTCGAATTTTTCCCCGGGATCGACCTTTGAGTTCATTGCCGTTGCTCCTTTCCATTCACTGGGGGCAAAGAACACGATTCCCATGCGAAGAAAACAATCATGAGCATACATTTTGTCTAATAGCTCATTCCATCTTTATCAAATCGCAGCACCTAATGATGGATCAGCTCAGGCTTTTCGGCAATTTGCCGGAATATTAAGTTTTTCCGAAACATGATGCGGCAGATATGATTGAGCTTTATTTAAATCTTACACCTGTCCAGCGGTATTCGGTAGTGGCGACATTCGCTAAAGTCTTTTGAGTGGGCACTTTGCACCAGACACACATTACCCTGGCACAACCCCGACAGCGGGAATCCGAAAGACTGCCCGAAGGCCTCCTCCAGGGCGGTTTTCCAATCGGATGTCTCCCTGATGAAGTTCGACTACCTCTTTAACGAAGTTCAATCCCAGGCCGGTACTCTTCTTTCCCGTATCCGGCCTTTGCAGGGAGAAGAACTTGTCGAACACCTTCTCACGGGCGTATTCCGGGATGCCCGGGCCTTCGTCGTCAATTGTGACTTCCAGCATCTTGTCCGTGAGACGGATGGAGATATCAACCCGCCCTTGCGAGGGGCTGAATTCGACCGCATTCTGGATCAGATTCGATAAAGCCTGATGCAGAAGGAAGGAATTGCCTCTAACCAGGATGTCGTTGCCTGTTGCCATATTTACATTCAATTGCTTCCGGGCAATAAGAGGTTCCTTTTGCTCTATCACTGCCCTTGCAACGGCGCCGAAAGAAAGCAGCTCGATTTTGTCCAAGGACCTCTTGTTTTCGAGGGCCGAGAGTTCCAGCATTCGGTCCACGAGGTGCTGAATGC